>JAMOBH010000492.1:0-2824 GCA_039908085.1 Magnetococcus sp. YQC-5 | reverse complement strand
AAAAGCGGAACAGGGCCGCGCTGTCGGGCGGCAGCTCCGTGAAGGCGAGGCGGAAATGGCCCGCGCACCGTTCGCCATGGCTCAAGCGGAAGCGCCGCATGGCCTCCAGTGCCCGCTGCAGGGCAAGTTCATCGTTCAGCCCGGAATCGGCATGCAGGAAGAGCAGTTGCGCGCTGGCCGCCTCCCGGGCCGCCGCGTTCATCTGCCCCCCCCGCCCCGGCGCAGTGTGGAGCAGGCGCGCCCCCCCCGCCCGCGCCAGCCCGACCGTCTCATCCCGGGAGCCACCGTCCGCCACCAGAATCTCCAGCGTCACCCCCCGCTGCCGGCGCAACTGTAACAGCAGGCGAGGCAGCCGCTCCGCCTCGTCCAGAGCGGGACTAATCACCGTGAGTTCAGGCGCGCCCATTCCATATTGTCATGGCAAAAAGTCTCAAGGGGGACCGGGGGCGGTAACCGCCCCTACGCCCGCCTCAATCTGCTTGATCACCCGGTCAAAGTCGCTCTCGAACAACCGGTCTTGCACGATGCGGTATTTTTCGAACTCACTTTCGGCATGCGCCTTGGCAATTTCGGCGGTCACTTTGCCCGCATCTTGCAGAACTTCCCGGTCTGTCGCTTCGATGAACCGGTTCAGACGCGTCTCCCAATCCTGCATCGTCATCGGAATCTGCCGGAGCGCCATGTCTTCTGCCAAGTCCAGATAGGCCGACACCAGCCTCTGCAGTTGGGCCATCTCGCTTTCAGTCAGGTAGTTCTTGGCGACCGCCACATCGAATTTCTGAATTTTCCCGCTGGGCGCATCCTTCCAAGAGGTCAGGCCCATGTGATCTTTGTCTGCATCGGCGCGGTAGATAATGACCTCTGCCGCCGTCTGCCCATGAATGGCCCAATGCAGTTTGTTCTGCACCGTGGCAAAAAACCGCCTAGTGGCTTGCGCCGTGATGTCGTAGTCGATGGCTGTGGCGTAAATATCCGTGATTTTCTGATAAAACTTGCGCTCCGAGAGGCGAATCTCGCGGATGCGTTGCAGTTGTTCCTCAAAATAGTGCCTGGTGAGCACAGAGCCATCGTTTTTCAGGCGATCATCATCCATCGCAAAGCCTTTGATGGTAAACGACTCGATGATGCCAGTGGCCCACTTGCGGAATTGCACCGCACGCTCTGAGTTGACCTTGTAGCCCACGGCAATGATGGCCGCCAGGTTGTGGTGTTGCGTATTGTAACTCTTTCCGTCAGAGGCAGTTATCCGAAAAATTCGGACAACTGAACCAGCATCCAACTCGTTGTCTGAAAAAATTTTTTTCAGGTGGTAGTTGATGGTCCTGACATCAACGTCGTACAACAGGCCCAGCATTTTCTGAGTGAGCCAGACGGTCTCATCGGCATATATCGTTTCAACCCCGCCTTGGCCGGCGGCGGCGACAAAGGTGAGGTACTCGGCCGCCGATGAACGGACGATCGATACCACACGTTTCGTTGACCGTTTCGGCCATTCGCTCTTGCTCAAGTTAACCTCCATTTCGTCCAGCGAGCACGACTCCAGGGCAAATCACGTCGATCACCAGATTGTCCATTTCGCGGATTTCTGGATTTTTCATCCAGAATCCCGCGCACGATCAACTCACGACGCCAGAAGTGCATCGCTGGCAGGCTCAAGCCGTTGGACTCGGCGTAGCCCTTGATCGTCCCTCCCGAACCCCGGCACCGTTGCCCGTGGTTGATGTTTTTCACGGGCAGGAGGATCTCACCAGTTGGGAATCAGGGGAACCCAGGGGTCAATTGCCCGCTTACTTTGCAACTACCTCTCAATACACCCTAGGTCGAAGTCGTGAGTATTGGCTTATGGCCTTATCCAGATTTGATTAAAAGCATGACTGAACGCGCTAGAAGAAATCATATCGCTGTGACGTTTTTCCTTCAATACTAAGCCTGCTTGCTCCAAAATGCGCTTACAACCACCAGCTTGTTCGAGAAAATCATCATTAACCTCAATGAGCAACCCTTTGACGCCGTGCAAGACCTTTATGCCTCCACTAAGAATCAAGTGCTCTATGCCATCGACATCCATCTTAATATAGTCCGGTTGCGGAATCCCTATCTTTTCTAATGCGTCATCCATGGATAAGCCAAACGTCTGGAAAGAAAAGACCCTATCCATCTTCTTTCCATCCCATCCGTAATCTTTCCCAAAAGTCGAGAGAGCCCCCCCCCACTCTTTCGATGTCATGTTAAGCGTGTTAGGCCCAGACTTGTCGTTTAGTGCTAGAGGGACAATGTATACACGGCTAACAACTTGATTCAAGAATGTATTGCGCGCTAAGCATTCGAGGTTAAAAACAGATGGCTCAAATGCCCAGACTTCACATCCCCTTTCTTTCGCAGCATATACAGAGTAAAGGCCAATGTTCGCCCCGACATCCCACAATACCGACCGTTCAGGAAAGCCGTCTATCCATTCCAGGGTTTCTGGCTCTTTTGTCGAAAAAGATTCCGCGCGAAAATGACAAAGAGTATTGGGTGTTGTCAAAACGTATTCCAATGAGCGATGCGATATGTGCATAGTCTGTTCCATTGACGCCATTACCACTTGATTCTGAAAATAGCGTCCGATCACAGTTCTACCCAGTATCCATACAAGTCCTGAAATCAAAATCGTGACCAAGCGTTTTAGCGTTTTCATAAGGCGTCCATTATCGGTTGCTAGGTAAGCGGGCAATAAACGGCGTTCTGTCAGGACATTGACAAAGCAGCCTGGTCCACCTTCCAGGGCAGAAGGCTTTCATAGTCAACCGGGATAACCCGGCCCCTTGTTGCTGTCCCATGC
>JAMOBH010000491.1:0-2836 GCA_039908085.1 Magnetococcus sp. YQC-5 | reverse complement strand
AAAAAAATAATAAAAAAATAATAAAAAAAAAGGGTGGAGGGGTCTGGGGAGGCGGTTCACCGCCTCCCCAGGATATACGTCGCGATTATTTCAGCCAAATATTGGTTCATTTTTTTTGAATAGTGAAACGAATCGATATAAACCGGTTCCTGGACTGTGATTCTGGAGAGATCAAGATGATTGTTTGATGGATGCTGACGGTACTGTTCTCTAAGCAGGGTGTAGCCATAGACGCAATTTTCCGCGCCCATGAAATGAACAGCCGGAGGCACCAAACGTTTTGCATTGTCGTAATCAACCGTTGGAACCGGTTGATCCACAAAGAAGCACAGAATCTCTTTTTCTTTACAGAACGCCTGTATAATTTCTCTATTCATAATCAATCTGGCAACGGTTTTTTCAATTTCCTGTTTACTGGCAATGCGTTGATTGAGAAAATCCTGCACATCGGAACCTGACATGCTCAACACAAGCTGTACTGTATGAGTATATGCAAAAACTTTTTTTAAAAGATACAACCAATCCAAGCCAAATGCCGTAGCCAGTCGCCGACTGACATTGCTCTTGTCAGGCACCTCGTAGAAAATAAAATCATTCAAGCCATCGATAAAAACAGCGATGCGTGGCAGAATTCCTTGCGTGACCAGATTGAAGAATGCAATCCGTTCAATCGTGCTGTAATAGGTTGGCACCCCCAGATTATAAGTCGGTCTGCCAAGTTCCTTGCCCAAATAATAAGGAATCGTCTGATCATCCGCCACACCAAAACCAAATGTTGTACTGCCGCCAAAAACAAACACCGAGTCATTGATTTTTGGGTCCGAGGAAGGAGGCCACGGCATTTTGACCGAAGAACGGTAACCAGGAGGAAAGATATTGATAAACTTATTATGTGTTTCACGCACCGACATTTCGACAAAAGGTTGATAAGCAAACAATGCAGGATCTTTATGTTTTTCAAGCATCTCAGCAACGACCTTATAGGATTCTCCTGGATATAATTTTGCAATCATTTCCTGCTGTGATGGTGGCGTTGCCTGATCGGCATGGCGTTTCAACCAGAGAGCTGAAACGATTTCCATTATAACCAACAAACCAAACATAACCATGATAGCAAGGGGCAGACTGAATGATACTGGGGTTGAACTTTCTGATTTATCATTTTTCAGCTGCTCCATGGACATCAAGAGGACTCCTCAAGCATCATTGACTGCGGATTCATGCGCTGGTGACTCAACAGCACCATGATATCAGAAATGAATTTTCAGACAAGTATTTATAAAAAAATCCCCCCATGGGTCTATCGGGAATTGACACTTTTTTCCTTCATCTGTTACTGTTTTATAAACAAATTTTTTATGGAGAGACAAAATGTTCAACCAGTCAGAACACGAGGTGGTATTGGTCAATGCTCCAGCCGACAAAATTCGGGAAGAGATCTATGACAGACCGTCCTACCCATGTATCAGTATCGCTTATTTGGGTGCATACCTTGAAAAACATGCAGGAATCACTCCTGCTCTGGTTGATGGCAAGCTTGCACGCCTTTCGGCAGATCAAACCATGGACACCATTCTCTCATTCAAACCCAAAATGGTCGGCTTTACCGCATTCACCCATATGATCCATACGGTATCCCGTCTGGCAACCCGATTGAAGCAACAACAACCTGATCTGATACTGGTACTGGGCGGATTTCACGCATCGTTTCTGCCCAAAGAAACCCTGATCGAATTTCCGGTGTTTGATTATCTGGTCGTCGGTGAAGGTGAAATCGCTTTCAGCAAACTGGTCCAATATTTACTGAATGGTTCTGTTGAACCTCGCATCCCTGGGGTTTGGTATAAAAACAATGAGTTGATCGTTGAGGGAGGACGAGGGGAAATTACGCCTGATCTGGATGATTTCAGCGAACCTGGATGGCATCTGTATGAACAAGAAATAATTAAAAATTATGTGGATTATTTCCCGGTCATCACCCAACGGGGATGCCCCTTTCATTGCAATTTTTGCAGCCGTCCTTACGGAAGACATGTACGCAAGAGAAGTCCAGCTCTGGTCGTGGATGAAATTGAAAAAAATTTAAGTGTTTATGTCAAGCATAAATTTACATTTTACGACGAAACCTTTACAGTCAATAAAAAACATGTGGAAGAGATCTGTCAAAAAATCATTGATCGTCAACTCTTATGTGATTGGACATCCATGGTCCATGCCAATACCATTGACGAACATGTGGTGCAATTGATGAAACATGCAGGCTGTCGCGAAGTGGGCATCGGGGTGGAGTCAGGCAACCAGGAAATCATGGCCGCCATGCAAAAAGGAATCACCCTGGAAAAAATCGCCATCGCCTTTAAAATTTTCAAAAAAATCAAAATCGGCAATGGTGCCTTCTTCATTATTGGACATCCGAATGAAACGTTCCAATCCTGCCTGGATACCATCCGCTTTGCCGGAAAATTGAATGCCGACCGCACCGTTTTTGGCATCATGGTCCCCTACCCTGGCACCGAAGTCTTCAACATGGCTGTTCAGGGTACTCATGGATATAAAAAACTTTCTACTAATTGGGATGATTATAATAAACAAATCGGCAATGCCATCGAATTGGAACATCTCTCCAGACGAACCATGGAAACCTTCCAAACGGTTGGATATCTCTATGTTTATCTGGTTAATTTCAGATTCGTTCAACTCGGATCTCTGCTTTGGAAACAAAAAATTCGAGTGTATAACGTCTTGAAGAAAATTATTACTGGACGATTGTAATCATATCAAGGAAAAACCTTGGGGGGCGGTGAACCGCCCCCCAAACCCCCCACCCTTTTTTTTT
>JAMOBH010000490.1:0-2839 GCA_039908085.1 Magnetococcus sp. YQC-5 | reverse complement strand
ACGGTGCGCACCATCTTTCGCCGGTTCATCGAAACCAGCTCCGTCGTACAGATCATCAACGAACTGGCCGAGACAGGTGCCGTCGGAAAAAACGGCCTTCCGCTCGATAAAGGTGCCATCTATCGCATCCTCGGCCACCACGTTTACGTCGGCGAGATCGCCTACCAGGGTGAAATCTACGCCGGTGAGCACGAGGCCATCATTGATCGCACCACCTGGGACGCCGTCCGCGCCACCCTCGCCACCCATACCCCAGAACGGATGCGCAGCAAGCGAATTGAGTCCCCTGCCCCGCTCAAAGGCATCATCCGCTGCCGGTATTGCAACCGCGCCATGAAGCCAACTTTCACCCGCAAGGCTGGCAGGATCTACAGATACTACACCTGCCAATCGGCAGAAAAAGGCGGTGTAGCCTCACCCTGTCCGCAGCGTCATGTGGCCGCCGGCGACATCGAGGCGGTGGTCATGTCGCAGGTTCGTGCCATGTTGCACACGCCAGAGATGATCGTCAAGACCTGGGAGGCAAACGACGAAATCCACGAACGGGATGTGGCCGAGGCACTGCGCAAGCTGGATCCGGTTTGGGAGGAGCTTTTCCCGGCTGAGCAGCAACGGCTGGTGCAACTGCTCATCTCGACGGTGAATGTGGCCAAGGACGGCGTGCAGGTGCGGCTGCGGGCCGAAGGACTCGACACCCTGGCGCGGGAACTCAACGACATTCGCAAGGAGAAAATCGCGTGAGCATCGATGCGCAGTGGAGCAAGGACGGCAAAGAAATCATCGTCACCATCCCCATGCTGACTCGGCGACGTGGTGGTCGCAAGACCATCATTCTGCCGGAAGGGGCTGAACTGCCGGCGGTGCCGGCCAGGGAGGAAACGTTGGCCAAGCTGGTGGCGCGTGCGCACCACTGGCTCCGGCAGATGGAGAGTGGTAAAGTGTCCACCATCTCTGAACTGGCCGAGCGGGAGAAGTTGGACAACTCCTACGTCGCCAAGGTGATGCGGTTGACGCTGCTGGCGCCCGATATAGTGGGAATGATACTGGATGGGACGCAGCCGGAGGTCATGACTTGGCGGGAGCTGGCGAAGGGAGTGCCGATGGAGTGGGTGGAACAGAGGCGGTTGTGGGGGGAGGTGGGCGTTCCGTTCCGGGATGTGTAGGGGGTGCGGTTGGAACGGAACACGGTTAGCGAGATGAAAATGCAACGGTTTCATCCTTTCAAACCATGGTGGCGTGATCGGAACGGAACACGGTCGATTGGGTGGGGTGGCCTGCAACGGGGCCTGCCACGGTGTCGTGTCAGGGGGGTTGGCAAGGCAACATGTTGGAATTTATAATGATTATATGCGGCGTCACACAATTTCCAATATGAGCAAGAAAAGTTTGTAAAAAGAATGTTACATACAAAAAACTACGTTGCGTTCCGTTATGTTTTTCACTAGGATTTTACCCTGACCTGGGTGGGGTGAGAATGGTACACCGATTAGCATGTAATTATTACATAAATTTGGAGACAAAAGGGTGCCCACCAACCAGTTCATGTTCTGGTCTGTGCTTAGCAACATAGGCATGCTTGCCACCACAACCTTTAAAGGCAGGCAGGCAGGCAGGCAGGCAGGCAGGCAGGCAGGCAGGCAGGCAGGCAGGCAGGCAGGCAAATCGTGGCGCTCAGCCTTTCCCTTGTCAACAACATCTCGATCAAAGCCGAAAAATTTCCCCGTTATTCTGATCGCTTATACATCCAGCCCCCTTCTCAATTTTTCCAGCAACGCCTCCCTTCCGGCCACATCCATCCGTCCCAACAACAAAACGATTTCGGCAAGGGTATCGTCCGGTTCGTAAAAGAACGACGGTGGCACCCCCAGTTCTATCGCAATAGTGCGCACGATGTCGAAGGCCGGAGCACGGGTTCCCCGCTCGTACCTGTTGATCCGAGTGGATGCTCCCGCAGGGTCCAGGCCGATGCGAAACCCCAGCTGGCGTTGGGACACTCCGACCCGTTCCCGCGCATTTTTCAACCGCCTTCCGAACAGCACGTCATCTTCCTTCACCAGGACGTTCATGATGGCGGCCATTTTTGCAATATCTACCGTTGCGGAATACTACCGTATTGGTATATACCTACGAAATCCTCCGGGATTTGATGGTTGTTCCTGTGTTTTCAATCCACCCGACTTGATCATTTTGAGAGGAGTAATCGATGCCCGCCACGCTTTCAGTCGCACGCACTGGTCAAGAAACCACCATCAATATCAAGGGTCGGTTCTGTTACGACATGCACACTCTGTTTCGGGAGGCATATCTGGAAGAGACGAAGGATAAAAGGACCAATCGGCGTTTTGTTGTCGACTTGGCTGGAACGGAGTACATCGACTCTTCCGCGTTGGGCATGCTGCTTCTGCTGCGTGAAGAGACTGACACCAACGATGCCAATGTTGAAATTGTCAATGCACGCCCAGAAGTTCTTAAGATTCTGACAACAGCCAACTTTGACCGACTGTTCAAGATCAGATAACGATTTATGGGTTTATGCCGATTACTGATGTAAAACTTGGTTGTCAAAGGCAGACAACATCGTCACCAGCCCTGTGCAAACCTGGCGACGTAGTGGTATTGAGTTGCACGCTCCCTGACATGCCACTGCTGCACGTTCTGTGTCACTAACGGTCATGTTGCGGGGTTGCGTCACCCCCAATGATGAAAGATAATCACCCATTGTGAAGCGGAGCGGGCCACAGATCGCACAAACTATTGAGGCTATGACCTCGTTGCCTAACGTGACCAGCGGAGCCAACTCGTACCCCCAATTGCTGCCATAGAGCGCGAATCATAAAAA
>JAMOBH010000121.1:0-14793 GCA_039908085.1 Magnetococcus sp. YQC-5 | reverse complement strand
AAAAAAAGAGGGGGTCTGGGGGATTCATCCCCCAGGGTTTTGCTTTTAACTTTTTGCCTGCGGAACGCAAAAATAATGAGCAATAAAAATGGATATCAACCTTGATGTTTCTTCATTCACAAATGCCATTGAACGTTTTTCTGAAGGATTAGAGGAACTCAGGAACCATCCAGACAACTCTTTGATGCGTGATGGTGTGATTCAACGCTTCGAGTTCACCTACGAGTTGGCTCATAAAACACTCCGTCGTTATCTTGAAATGACAGCGGCCACACCCAAAATGATCGATGAAATGGTATTCCAGGACATCATCCGTACCGGCTCTGAACAGGGGCTTCTGCTGAATGATTGGACTGTTTGGAAAGGGTATCGGCAATCACGGACGGATACCAGCCAGACTTATAATGAGGAGAAGGCGTTACGGGTTATCGGCAAGATACCATCCTTTCTGGAAGAGGCGCGTTTTCTTCTTGAACAACTGCGCAAACGGACCGGACGGGCATGAACAAACAACCCCTCACTGATATCCGACCAGACCACCTGCAAATTGTGCTGGATATCCTGAAAAAGCATGTTCCAAACCATGAAGTATGGGCCTTTGGTTCCCGTGTCAAGAGGACAGCAAAAGAATACTCTGACCTGGATTGATGCGTTATCTCTGACAAAATACTTGAATCAACTATTTTTAGTGATTTAAAGGATGATTTTTCTGAGTCTGATTTGCCTTGGAAGGTGGATGTGGTGGATTGGGCTACTACCCATGATTCATTCAGGAAGATCATTGAAAGGGAAAAGGTGCTGGTGCAGAGAGGAAAACAGGTGCAGGGCTTTGGGTGAGGGATAGGTATAGACCGAATCATTCTGATTCAGATGCCCTCTTGGCTTGACAGCCTCCACGCCCCATCAGACACCGAGGCAGACCTCTGGCTTGAAAAAAAAATGCAATACCCTGTTTAAAAGAGCTTGCCAAACGCTGAAATTCTCGTTTATTATATGCGGATTGGTGAGGAACAACGGCAAAGCGAAAGCATACCCTATCTCACCAAGACCATTTCATACTGCACACCATGCAGCACACGTCCTGTTCGTCTAGTGGCCTAGGACATCGGCCTTTCACGCCGGCAACACGGGTTCGATTCCCGTACGGGACGCCATTCAAAATTAAAGGAATTTTCTGTACCCGCAAGCCGCCATCACTGGCGGTTTTTTTGTGTCAAAAAAGTCCAATATTTTCAATAGACAGCAAAAAATGGTTCGCAAACGAACTTGGTGGGGGCCGGACCAGCAGGAGTCGAAATGGGGCATTTTTTTCTCCTCTCCGCCAGTATTCTCCAAAACCTGTGGACCAGGCCCCTTCTGGTCCACAGGTTCGGGACCAGACTTTTATGGCGCAATTTCAATGTTTAACATCAGTTTCTAATATTCGACCAGTTCGTGAGTGCAGATGGTTGCCATACAATCGATTACGATATCAAACTCTGGTCCGGTTTGATCTGATATCATTTAAATACGATCAATAGTAAATTTTAAAATGCAATTGTACACTATAAGAATTATGCGTTGCGCACCCATTCCAAGATTGCAGATTCGTCCAAACCACGCGAAACCCTGTGCGCCGCCCTGTTGCGTGACACCGAGGCCACCAACCATTCCTTGCCGCCAACCAACAAAACCCAACACGGTGCGACTGGTTGCGCCAGGGTCAAACGTCCAATGCATGCCGATAGCCTTGATGACAGCCATGAATTTCTCAACCTCAAAGCCGAAGAGGTGATTTCGTTCGTCGTTCATTTTGTTGCACGTTTACCCTTGAGTGACCATCAAAAATTTTTTACCATCAAGTGCAGCAGATTTGGACATGCAACAAAATGGTTCATTTTGTTCAATGTTGTCGGTTACCAAATACTGCCTTCATGGCACTTCCCAGGCACCCTAGCAAAAAAAGTTCCGTGGTGAATTCTTACTAAACAATCAAGAAATGGGATTATGATGATGGCTATAACACCTGATGAGGCTAGACAATTTATCTCTAAAGAAGTACAAAAATTAGAACCCATGATTGATGATATTCTGTCACAAAAGTTTTGACGGAATAAATCCAGTAATTGTTTCTATTGAAGAACTTGGATTTAAGGATTCTTCTAGATTAGATTAAAGATTGAAGCAGGAATAAGAAAAAGATATATGAATGCTGGATGGAAAAGTGTTGACTGCAATTTTAAGCATGAAGAACACTGGGATAATGATGACGGAAGATCTTTTTTTTACATCAACTATATGCTGTTTTCAAGTTAACATTATTTATTTATATTGGTAACAACTTAGAAACCACCATGATCCTTATGTAAATCCACGCCGGTCATTTACCGAACATTGGACAAAACAGCCCCATCTGTTGCATGTTTGCAGGTGTGAAATTTTGCTTTACTCTTCGTCGCAGATTGATTTTTACATGGCATGCAATTGACCGGACACGCCCATCCTGCACGTCCGGTCACATCCCAACGCGATCAAACCGGCTCTGGCATCCCCCACTTTGCCCGTTGTTCGCTCCAAAGCATCGGAAACGGCTTGCGCAACTCTTTCCAAAAGTCAGGACATCCGGGTGTCGCCTGTCCAAGATGGCCTCCACGATGTCAGGTGCCAGCAACGTCAGCCTCAGGATCTTGGAGATGTAGACTGCTGGAAGAGCACCTGTTGGCAGACAATGCGTTTCGAGGCGAAGAACCTCCAGACAGGGCATCGGGCAGTCATTCAACTGGCCAACTATCGCATCGCGTCGGGATCTGTCCGACGATCAGTTCACCACCCGACACGGACTTTCCTGCTATGTAAATAAAGATCTGAAAGAACGAAACCCTGCCAGCCGAGATATTTTTCCTCTACTATACGCCGGAGCGGGGGATTACCTGTTGCGGCCTAAAATGAGTTACAAAATCAACGATGACGTGCGCATCTCCCTGGGCGTGGAACGCTATGGCGGCCATGACTACACCCCGTTGGGATCATTGCGCCCCAATTTCGATGGTGTTCAGCGAGGTGCGTTATTGGTTTTGAAAGAGATGGTGACTTGTCCAGACTGACCTGATATTCTCAGCCCATGAACGAGATCAGCCAACCCCACGACCGTCTATTCAGGACACTGCTCTCCACCCCGGAGACTGCGGGTGCCTTGCTGCGTGAGTATCTGCCGCCGGAAGTATCGCGGTTGTTGGCACCTGAGCCACCACAACTGGTCGATGGCACTTTTGTCGAAGAGACCCTGCGTCCCTACTTTTCGGATCGCCTGTTCGAGGCCAAAACAATCAGCGGTAAGCCGATCTGCTTTTACACCCTGATCGAACACAAGAGCTACAAAGAAGAAAAGGTTGGCTGGCAGATCTATCGCGGCATATCGGCATTTTTTGAGCAAAAAACGCGAGAGAATGCGCAATGGAACCGTCTGCCAGCAGTGATGGCCCTGCTGGTCTACAACGGAGGCCGAGAGTGGTGCTTTCCCAATGAATTTCTGGCGTTGGTCGATGCGGATGAGGCTTTGATTCCCTGGCAGATCAATTTCCGCTATCCGGTAGTCGACCTGGGACCGATCCCGAATCGGGAACTCGCCAAGCATGCGCTACTGCGTGCTGGTCTGATGGCACTCAAATACGGCACCCGCGATCCGGAGTCCCAAATGGCGGCACTGGATCAGATCGTAGATGCCCTGATCGAAGCTCCGGAACTTTTGCTGCCGGTGCTGCTTTATTCTGTTGACGACATTCCACCATTTGAATGTAGAGCATATGCGGCAGGTGGTCCGTCGCATCAAACCCGAGGAGGAAGCTGCCATGATGTCCCAATTCGCCCGAGAAATTTTATCCAACGACAGACCGGAATGGGTGGCGGAAATGGTGCGCCAGGATCTCCGCCAGGAAGGCCGACAGGAAGGTGAGGCGATCATGCTACTCAAACTGATGCGTCGCAAATTTGGCCAAACGCCTGCCTGGGTGACCGAGCAGGTCAATGCGGCGAATCTGGAACAGATCGAGATGTGGTGCGAAAACGTCCTGTTCGCCAACTCGGTGGACGAGGTATTCGCCGCGTCCTGATCTCTGAACCAGAGAATGACGGCAAAGCCATCGCCCACCAAACGAGGCTCCAAAACTGGTCCGCAGCTATCCGGCAGCGCACGGAAAAAATTCCGACGCGCCGCATGAAAGCCTTTGCAAATCATTTGCCTCGTCATATGCCGAATCAGTTGGCAACCAAAGCACCGTCAAACTTTGCTCCATGCTGCACTGCAACACAAACAGAGAATTGAGTTTGGAAATCCCATTTCGGTACGCCATTCAAATTTCGCGAGCTTTTCTTCGAGTTCAGACCGCCCAAACTGGCGGTTTTTTTATGCCTGAAAAGTCCAATATTTCCAATGGTTAGCCGATATCATTTCGATTTCGACTTGGTAGCCTCTGGACCAGAAGGAGTCGGAAACGCCCTCTTTTTTCTCCTCTCCGCCGGAATTCTCCAAAACCTGTGGACCAGACACTCTTCTGGTCCACAGCCTGTGGACCATACTTTTCATGTTCAATTTCAATGTTTAACATCAATTTCTAATATTGGACCAGTTCGATAGCCAAGATGGTTGTCGAACAGGAAACGAACTCGCTCCGCGCATGGGTTGGCCTGTGTGCCGCCCTGTTGCGAGACCCAAAAACCACCAACACATGCCTTGCCGCCAACCAACAAAACCCGACACGGCGCGACGGGGTGCGCCAGGGGTCAAACGTCCAGAGGGTGCGTTCTGCCCTGGCCGAGATGACTCGCCCGGCTCAGCCACAGTCGCACCGCGCTTATGGCAGCGATGGTAGGCCGGTGAATCTCATGACGTGTATGAAGCCTCTGAGCGATTTTGTCCGCCTGACTCGCGCCTCTGTCGCGCCACGTTACTCCGGTTGCTGCACGTGGTTGTGGCCACAGGGTGCCACCTGAACGAGCCTGTGTGGGTTTCTTGCCCTCATGAACTCTGCGCGGCGTCAACTCCATCGCATATTCCTCTCATGCCATTCGTGGCACAATATTCAGTCAATTAAATAAACAATCAATCACGTAGCAATGCCAACAACTCTTCCTCAGAAATCCGCGTAACACTTTCTGTCCCCTCCAACAAAGAGTCGGCAAGATCTCGTTTCGTCCAATGCATAGCGATAATCTTCTCTTCGATGCTATCTGGAATGATCAGACGACAAAACGTAAGGAGAGGCTGAAATGATAGTACTTTCAGAATCAGATGAAAAGACAGAAAATATGGCGCGAGGCCAGACGCCCAAAAAGGCGTCCGGCCTCTGCGCCCGATGCCATCGTCACCCCTCACACCGGCTCTGGAATCCCCCACCGCGCACGCTGCTCGCTCCAGATCATTGGAAACGGCTTGCGCAACTCCTCCCATGTCAAAACGTCCGGGTGCCGCCTGTCAAGAATGGCCTCCACGATATCGGGTGCCAACAATGTCAGGCTCAGAATCTTGGAGATGTAGGAGAATCGTGCTGCTCATGTTCCGCCAACTCTTTGATGGAGCCAAATCGCCCATTTTCCAACTGGCGCAACCATTGGTGCGCCCGGACCACCCATTTCAACACGGCATCATCATTATAAGACGTCGGTGCCACAGCCATCCCCTCGGGGGCGATGATCATCGTCCGGCCACCGCGTCGCCGCAGGGTGATTGGCACTGTCACTACGATAATTTTGCCATCCCGGCTCATCTCCGCTTTCATCGCCATTGCCCCTTTCCGATCTCTTTCAGTTCCCTGGCAAGGGTGCCGAGTCCTTCTGCCCGCAAAAGAACCTGGACATCCCGTTTGGCC
Source organism: Magnetococcus sp. YQC-5 (assembly GCA_039908085.1). Taxonomy (GTDB): domain Bacteria; phylum Pseudomonadota; class Magnetococcia; order Magnetococcales; family Magnetaquicoccaceae; genus Magnetaquiglobus. The sequence goes on along the minus strand of JAMOBH010000121.1, from coordinate 8,950 downwards.
ACATAGACCCTGGCGACGAGCAGTTGTACCAAGCGTTGCTGCTCCACCGGGAACAACTCCTCCCAAACCGGATCGAGCCGTTGCAGGGCCTCGGCCAGGTCACTTCCGCCTTATTTGTCATCACCCAAGAGATCCAGCAGACGTAACAGACTCAAAAAAAGGTTGACCACATTCAGATACATGGACAAAGCGGCCACTGCTGGGGCTACAGCCCAGGGGTGCGCTTTGAGTTGCTGGGTGTCATACAGGATGTAACCGGCGAAAATGATCGACCCTATGGCAGACATGGCGAACGCAAAGGCATTTGATTGCAGAAAAAGGTTGATTAATCCACCAGCGAGCAAAATGATCAATCCAGCGAAAAGCATGCCGTTCATCATTGCCAGATCACGCTTTGTGGTCAATGAGTAGACTGAAAGTCCCATGAAGACTGCGCCGGTCATGAATGCAGCTTGTCCCACGACACTGGCCATTCCCGCACCTGCATAATGGGCAACTACCGGGCCAATAGAAAGCCCTGAAATGCCGGTAAACAGAAACAGTGTGACAACGTTCTGGACCTTAAATGCCAGAAACATGGCACCAAACATCATGAGCATCAGAATGATGGGATGTTCACGGGCAAAAGGCAAAGTCATGCCGACATAGCCAGCTGCTACAGCCACAATAAGGCTGGAAGCCAGCATGGCATAAACCTGTTTGAGATAAACAACCGTATTGGTTGCCATATTCCTGCGTCCGAAGTGAATCTCTCCCCAAGGCGCAGATTCAACCTTAATGTGACCTGGATATTTAAAACCGTTTTCCATTTTAGCCTCCATAGCAATGAAAGGTTAAAGTTAAATCGGAGATCAAGCAACCAATACCATTCAATCACAGATTAATCATGATTTTTCCTGGGAATATTGATCGTTAAAACGCCATCATTGACCTCTGTCTTTACTCCTGCAGGGTTCACATCATGCTCAAGAGTCATTTGCCGTTCAAAATAACTGGAAAAATTACTGCGTTGTGATATGTCTCCAGAATTATTTTTCTGATCATTCAGTATTTCTTTACTTTGAATTCTGGCGGAAATACGTAACTCCCGCCCCTGAACAGAGACGTTGAGATTAGCTTGCTCAATCCCAGGAATCTTGCCAGAGACCACAATCTGATCCTTTTCATTACGCACTTCCAGTTCAGGAACAGCATTCAATTTGAACCCGTTCATGTGCCCAGGGAACAACCCATTCCCGCCAAAGAAATCATCACTGAACAAATGATTCATATTTTCATGCATTTTTTGCATATGGGCAAATGGATCCTGAGACGGATCTCCCCATCCCCCAAGTCCTAACGAGTCTGGTATGGAAAACAGATCTTGAAAACTCGAATTGCTTCTGGTTGAGGAAACAATGTGATCCATGCTCGTTTTTTTTCCACCAGAAAGTTGATGGATATAATAACCTTGACCCCCAATTATCAGAATCAGCAAAAACACCAGGATGCCCAGTAAACGCCCTGACGGTTGCATTGCAAACCATTTTTGCCTCAATTCAGAATAGTTCATTGTTTCGTCTCCATTATTCAAATTGAAAACCAGAAAAATTAAAAAATCATAAATCCTCGCAAAGATCAATGACTGCTTTAAAGCATTGAATTATTGAAGACTATCATGCTGGTGAGATTGTGGAATATCCCACCAGCATGATTCCTGATTAATTCACCTGCACCTGGATAGCGCGCGGTTTTGCCTCTTCACGTTTGGGCAAGGTGACTTCCAAAACGCCATTCTTGTATGCCGCCTTGATATTGCTGGCATCCGTCGTATTCGGCAGTTGGAATGTACGACTGAAACGTCCATAGACCCGCTCCACTCTGTGATAGTTATCCTTGTGTGCTTCATCATCGAACTTGCGTTCGCCTGAAATTGTCAACCGACCATTGTCGACGTTGACGTGGATATCCTTTTGTTCAATGCCGGGCAGATCAGCCTTGATAAGGATATGACTGGCATCCTCCAGAATATCGACCCGCATGGGCCACTGGGTCATTTGACCGCTGGACTCATCCATGTCCCTTTCAAACAGACGGTTGATCTCGTTCTGAAGGGTGCGGATTCCCCGAAATGGATCATAATTGACAAGTGTGGACATATCGGTCTCCATCATAAGTTAAATCGTTCCAGTTTAATCGGTAAGAGTGTTGGTGGCCACCTTGAGCAATGAGATAACCATCCGATGGAGTTGATTCAAGTGGGGGCTGATTTTTTTTGACTGCTTGACCGAGAGGTTACTGCCTGGGGCGGGCCGGTGCTTTTGAAGCGCATGTTGGACACCATGGGGTTCCAGAATGCTGTATTGACGTGGAGTCTGTCGCAACCGGGATCCAACCAGAATTATGCGCCTCTGCAGTTAATTGAGCCGTTTATTGTCGCCATCTGGTGTGGCGCATTGAGGAGTCGACCCGTTTCTTCAAGCAGAGCTAACGTTTGGAGGATATCCGAGTTCTGACCTATGGGCGACTGCGTAACATGGTCTTTTGAGTCAATGCGGTGGCCTTTTTCACCACGGTGATTCTATGCATGATTTTGCAGAGTCACAGCATGTCGGTGTGGTTTGTTGAAAAAAATGGATTCGCCACTTGAAAACCAATTGGAGGGTTTTTATTTATTGTTTGTCAAACAGTCAATTCTTCATATTCAACCGTGGTCTGTAGGAGGCTTGCAATGAGCAAAATTATCGGGATTGACCTGGGGACCACCAATTCTTGTGTTGCCATTCTGGATGGCGGAGATCCAAAGGTAATCGAAAACAGTGAGGGTGCGCGTACCACACCATCCATGGTGGCTTTCCTCAAGAATGGCGAACGCGTGGTTGGTCAGGCGGCAAAAAGGCAGGCAGTGACCAATCCGGTCAATACCCTGTTTGCCATAAAACGATTGATCGGGCGACGGTTCAATGATCCTATGACCCAAAAAGATTTGGGTCTGGTGCCTTACAAAATCGTCAAGGCGGACAACGGTGATGCCTGGGTGGATGTGAACGGGAAGAAAATGAGTCCCTCTGAAGTTTCGGCCATGATTCTTCAAAAGATGAAACAGACGGCGGAAGATCATCTCGGTGAGAAAGTCACAGATGCGGTGATTACCGTCCCGGCTTACTTTAACGATGCTCAGCGTCAAGCCACCAAAGATGCTGGACGGATCGCCGGACTCAATGTCCTGCGCATCATTAATGAGCCCACGGCAGCCTCGTTGGCATATGGTCTGGACAAGAAAGGCGGACAGACCATTGCCGTGTATGACCTGGGCGGCGGGACGTTTGATGTTTCCATTCTGGAGATCGGTGACGGCGTGTTTGAAGTCAAATCTACCAACGGTGACACTTTCCTGGGCGGCGAGGACTTTGACGCCGTGATTATCGAGTTTCTAGCGGACACCTTCCAGAAAGAGTACGGCATCAATCTGCGCAAAGATACGATGGTGTTGCAACGCCTGAAGGAAGCGGCAGAGAAAGCCAAGATCGAGCTTTCCTCCAGCACGCAGACCGAGATCAATCTGCCCTTCATCACGGCGGATGCCAGCGGGCCGAAGCACCTCAATATCACATTGACCCGCTCCAAGCTGGAGTCGCTGGTGGACGGGCTGATTCAACGCACTCTGGAACCGTGCCGGATCGCCCTGAGAGATGCGGGTATTTCCACCCGGCAGGTGGACGAAGTGGTTCTGGTGGGCGGCATGACACGCATGCCGAAGGTGCAACAAGTTGTGAGCGAATTTTTCGGCAAAGAGCCGCACAAGGGGGTTAACCCAGATGAAGTTGTGGCGATTGGAGCGGCGATTCAGGGCGGCGTTCTCAAGGGGGACGTGAAGGATGTGCTGCTGTTAGATGTAACCCCACTTTCCCTTGGCATCGAGACCATGGGTGAGGTGTTCACCAAACTGATTCAGAAGAACACCACCATCCCGACCCGGAAGTCCCAGGTTTTCTCCACGGCTGCGGACAATCAACCCGCTGTGACGATCCGGGTCGCTCAGGGTGAACGGGAGATGTTCGCCAACAACAAGCTGCTTGGCCAGTTCAATTTGGATGGAATCCCCCCGGCCCCGCGCGGCATGCCGCAGATAGAAGTCACCTTCGATATCGACGCCAACGGCATGGTCCATGTCTCGGCCAAGGATCTGGGTACCGGCAAGCAACAATCCATCACCATCCAGGCCTCCGGTGGACTGTCGGAACAAGAGGTGAACAAGATAATGCGGGACGCCGAAGCCCATGCCGAGGAGGACGCCCGGAAACGGAAATTGATCGATGCCCGCAATCAGGCGGATTCGCTCCTGTATACCACGGAAAAATCTCTCAAGGAGAACGGGGAGAAACTGGACGGTGCCAGCAGGGAAGCCATCCAACGGGCCTGCATGGAATTACAGGCGGTCATGAAACAGGAGAGCGCAGAGGCCATTGAGGCCAAGACGCGCTCCCTGATGGAGACTTCCATGAAGCTGGGCGAGATGTTGTACAAGAACACATCGCACACGCCACATGGCAGTTCTCACGCCAGCGGTTGCAAGAGTGGCAAAAGTACGTGCAGCACGCAATGCAGCAATGACGATGGTTCCATCGACGCCGAATATGAGGTCGTCAAGGATCACGACAACCGTTCCAAGGCAGCCTGACAGCCGTCTGTCCGGATCATCCTCCCTCGCACGATTTCTGCGGTCAGTGGGATGATCCGGGCAGATGTGCAATGCACTCTTGGAAAAGGCTGTACAGAGCATATTGATTCCAACACCGTTTCCATGAGACCCAAGAAGCCGTGCGCAAATTTGAAAAGCTGTAAATGGAGCAGACAGTACGACAATCCGCCATGCAAAACTGTGCAGGGAATGAGATCTTCAGGTTGGCGTCTACGGGATGCCAACCGTTCAATAAGACTTCTATACCGATTATTGACGACTTTCCTGTGAGAATGCGAAATGAATGAAGGAGGGAGAGATGATTCATCAAAGCATAAAAAAAATAATAAAACTTAAATCATTTCAATCTGATCTGCTGGGCACTTTTTTCCAAAACTGGTCAGTCCGGGGGCCCATCCAGGCCAATCGGATATTTTCCGGAGCCTTCGTCGAGTTGTTTGAAAAAGATGTTTCCTTGGTTCGTGAAGATTGGATGCAACGGTCATTCATCAGCGATGCATTGAGGGGATCGCAGATCGGGCTGCTCCTGACCGTGCCTGTCATCTGGTCGGTAGCCATTCCCTTGATGATGTTGGATGTCATAGCGTCTCTGTATCAAGTGATCTGTTTTCCCATTTATGGAATTCCAATCGTCGACAGGTCGGAATTTGTCATCATCGACCGTTACAAGTTGAACTACCTTAGCTGGATAGAAAAGATTAACTGTGTCTACTGTGAATATGGTAATGGCGTATTGGCTTATGTAAGGGAAATTGCCAGCCGTACCGAGGAGCGATGGTGCCCCATCAAGCATGTTAGACACCCCAAGGATCCACACGGGCGTTATACAAATTTTGCAGATTACGGGGATGCGCATGCTTTTATACGAAAAGAGCAGGCAAGAAAGTATCATAAAGAGAAGATGTCGTGATGGGATAGGTTAAGAACGTTCATCACCTTTGATTCCGGATGTGTAACCATGCCAGAAAAATATAAAGAATATAATATTATGACCATTCTCAATGAAAGAAGAGATGAGCTGCTCGCCGCATGGTTGCAGAACATCCTGGCTCGTCCGGGCAACCGGACTCTGGACTTGATGACTGTGCGTCAGCTTCGGGAGCAAGCCAGGGAGTTGCTGGACGCTCTTTTATCTGCTTTTCGATCTGGAAATTACACCAATATTCGCGCACTGGAGTTTGATGAGGTTGTCCGCCTGTTGCGGATGATCAGCGCGTCTCGTGCCAGACAAGGATTCACGCCCACCGAAACCGCCATTTTTGTCTTTTCTCTCAAGGAAGCGGCACTTCCCATTTTGCAGGAATCATTTGATTCGGATCGCACCCGATTGGCTCAGGAACTGATCCGTCTCAACACCGTGATGGATCAGTTGGGCCTCATTACCTTTGAGGCTTACACCGAAACCCGAGAAAAAATTATTGGCGATCAAAGTCACGCCATGGTGGAATTGGCAGAGGCTGCTAATCGTGCCAAGAGCATGTTCCTGGCATCCATGAGCCATGAAATTCGCACCCCGATTCATGCCATCACCGGCCTCAGTGAACTGCTGGCGGAAAGAGATCTCTCGCAAGAGGACCGAGATTATGTGGAGATCATTAACCGGGCCGGAGAAGCCCTGTTGGCCCTGGTGAATGACATTCTGGACTTTTCCAAGTTAGAAGCCGGCCAGTTTGAACTGGATTACCGCCCCATGAACCTCCGGACTGTAATCGACGATTCCGTCAGCATCCTTACCCTCCGAGCCAAGGACAAGGGACTGAAACTTTTTTGGGGTGTGGATGATACGGTTCCAGAATTGGTCATGGGTGATCCAGGACGGTTGCGTCAGATTGTGCTGAATCTGGTCGGCAATGCCATTAAGTTCACCCATTCGGGCGAAGTCCGGGTCGAGGTGAAAATCAATAATCAACAACTTCAGATGTCGGTCAGCGATACAGGCATCGGCATCCCCGAACACAAGCAAAAACTTATTTTTGAGCCATTCATGCAAAGTGATCTTTCCACCAGCCGCCAATACGGAGGAACCGGTCTGGGACTGACCATCTGCAGTCAGCTGGCGGAAAAAATGGGTGGAGTGATTCATCTGGAAAGCACGGTGGGAAAAGGGAGTGTATTTCGCATGTCATGGCCTTTTGAAGTGGTCTTGACGAGTGATCAGCCAAGAAATGCGTCATGCCAGCCGGAAGACAGACAAGATCCAACCGCGCAGCAAACCATTTCAAACCGCAACCACAAAATTCTCGTGGCTGATGATGCGCCTGACAACCAAATCATCATTAAAGCCTTTTTGAAAAAAACGCCTTGGCAGATCGATATCGCCAAAGATGGTGCCGAGGCATTTTTAAAGTTTACACAAAACCATTACGACCTTGTATTAATGGATGTGGAAATGCCGGTCATGGATGGATATGCCACCACCAGGGCCATCAGGATCTGGGAACGGGAACATGAACGACACAGGACGCCTGTCCTTGCTCTGACCGCTCATGCCATGCTGGAATATCGGGAACGCAGCCTCGATGCCGGGTGTGACGGACATTTGGTAAAGCCCGTCGGCAAGGCAAGATTGATTCAAACCATCCAAGAAAATCTTGAACGACCGTATGAGGTAGTGGCAAGTCTAAGTTGATCGGAAGGACAGATTGTATGTTTATGAAAGCAAATAATCATTCCATAACGAAATGTCAAGACCGACGGCTGGGAAAATGGTATGCCGCCGGCGAGGTGATTTTTCGTGAAGGCGATCAGGCGGACGGCATGTATTTCATCAATGATGGAGTGGTGGAAGTTCGGTTTCCTCCAAGGCTGCATGGTTCTGTTGGTAATGACGTTTCCAGAACCAAATTACGACTGTCCCTCCCAAAAACCCCATCCGACTCAATCTTGGCTCCATTTCCAAGCTGTTTCGCAATGGGGCGGATGGATTTTTCTGGACACTGAGACGGATTTCCACGAAAATCATCAGACAAGATTGAGATTCCATCGGACGTCACGGTCCAAATTTTTCTGAAGCGGGCAAGAGGAATCGGAACTTCACCTTTTGGATGCGCTCTTTGACAAGCCGAAACCGGAGTTGGATCAGGCAGCTTTCGTAGGTACTGGTGGTGCAGACCACCGAGATGCGGGATAGCGATGACATCATCTGTTCCCATGGGCTGAACCGTCCGTGACTCAGGACAGTCCTTGGCCAGACCAACGTGAGTGCGCGTTTCGTGATAATAGATCAGGTATGAGGTCAGGGTCTGTCTCAGGTGTTCCTGGTTCATCACGATGACGTGATCCAGACACACCCTACGAATTGACCCGATCACCCGTTCGCAATAGGCATTTTGCCAAGGAGATGCTGGCGCAATTTTTACCTCCTTGATTCCCATGGCCTTCAGAGTTTCTTGGCATCTGCCCTGAAAAACCGGATCCTGATCATGGATCAAATAGCGAGAAACAGAATCCCAGGGGAAAGCATTCCTGATTTTTGACGGTGATGACCTCTGGGTGCTGATCCATGTCGAAATCCAGGGGAACCGTGACCCGAATTTCGAAGAGCGGATGTTCACATGTCAGTATCGGGCCTTCGACCTCTACAAGAGACCAGTGGTTAGCTTGGCCATCCTCGCTGACGAAGAAGGCACTTGGCGGCCATCGGCGTTTGATTACCAGAAGTGGGGATCCAAGGTCAGCTTCCAGTTCAATGCCATCAAATTGCTGGATTACCTGTCTCGGTTGGATCTTCTGGAATCATCCGCCAATCCGTTTGCCATCGTCACTCTGGTGCATCTGACACAAACAGACCAAGAACCAACCGGTAGAACGATTTCAGCACAAAATGCGCATCACGCGCATGCTGTACGAGCGTGGTTTCAGCCACCAACAAATCATTGATCTCTTTCGATTCATCGACTGGGCACTGAACCTGCCAGAAGAGTTGGACAACCAATTCTGGACAAATTTATCCAACTTCGAGGAGAACAAGAAGATGCCTTATATTATCAAGTGTAGAGCGAATTGGTGAGGGTAGGCAAGAGTATCCACACTGCCATGCATGTTTATCTCCCTTGGGGAACGGATGGCACCGGCAACGGTGGAACCTGGGTAGCGGGCAGTGTGGATGAGGGGGCAGGAAAGCGCATCTCTTGGGCTGGTGGAGTATGATAGACGGTTGCTTGCAGATTCGGTTGATTCATCTTGATCAAAGCGAACACAGCACCAATGATTATTGCAGTCTGAGCAACAAACATCCCGGCGGTCCATTTGATCGTGTCCGTGATCTTG
>JAMOBH010000489.1:0-2845 GCA_039908085.1 Magnetococcus sp. YQC-5 | reverse complement strand
AAAGTTCAAGTCCAAAAAGCTGTGGACCCGCAAGGCCGAAGTCAACAGGTTTTGGAGAATGTGGCGGCATGGAGAAGAGAGGGGGTGGTTTTTGGGGGTGGCGGGTCCATGATTTTGGGGGGTGGCGTTGGAAGGTGTGTGTCGTAACCATTGAAAATATTGGTGTTTTTTGGCAAGAAAAAAGCCGCCATTGCGGACGGCTTTTCTGGCGAGAGAGCCTTTCAAAACTTAAATGGTGGAGGAAGCGATACGCATTCCGGAAAATTCTCCACCGCTTTGTTGCGGTGCAGCAAGAGAAGGGTTTGATGGTATCTTGGTTAGCCAAACGATACCGGATTGTGCATCTTTCCGGTATTCAATGGCTTTTTCCGTGTCGTCAAACTTTTCGCCGGAGTCCGATGAGGCGACTGTGGACTCGCGTTCAACTCCCGCTTGGGTGGCAATGGCTCCGGCGGAATGTTCTCCGCGATTTTCTGGAGAATTTCCGGAGAATCCGGTGGAATCTCCCCCTGTCCAACGGCAAAATGCAGGAAGGTCGGTGCAATTCCTGATCGTCCCCCCTCCTCCCCAGTGTCAGGACGGATCTGCCAGCACGCTCGCCAGGGTTGTGGCGTTCGTCCTATGCCACCTCTTGATCCTTGTAAAGCCCCATATTGGTCAGCACGTTCCGAGTATGTTCATCCAGTTTGGTGACCAGGATGGGCAATTGTTTGTAGGTGCGAATACGACGGGCCCCTTTTTGGGCATCCAGAATCGCGGCAGCCGTCCACGAGAGGCCATTTTGCCATGCCGCCGACGTTTGATGCTGCGGGTTACGGTGCGGATGGGGCGTTGCTGCATGAATCTCCCGGAACAGCGGTTACTTGACAAGATGCAGGTTTCGATAATCAGGAGACATGGACACCACCTCTCCCAAACATCGATATCCAAACAATTTTACCGGATACCCCACTACACCTTTACACCCTGACCCCCGATACCAGCATGCCCGACCGCAGGGGCAAACAACGCTCCGGCACTGTCTTTGAACGGGCATTGTTGTACAATCTCCTGGATTCTTCCTCTTATTCCGCTCTCATCCAAATGGGTCAGGATAAAGATGGATGGCTGCAACAACATGCCAAAGTCAGTTGGGAAAAACGTAAACAGGATTCTAAGAAACTGATTAACCAATCAATGATAAAGGACTTTTTTGCCGCCCTGCGCAACCAGCTCCAACTCAAATCGGGGCAGCACATTCCCTCTGCGTTTAAAAAATTGTTCGAGGATCATGGACCACTTGAGGTCATCAAACGGATGCGCATGGCCCTGGCTCTGGCCGGTTTGAAACAGGTTTCTCCGGATTTGGTCATCCTGGATGAATTTCAACGGTTTCAGGATCTGCTTGGGATTAATTCCTACGAGGAAGGCCATGATGAACGGGGCTCGGAAATTGCCCAGGAGATCCTCCATACCGGTCAGGATGGACCGGCCGTATTGTTGTTGTCGGCCACCCCCTACCGTTCTTACGGTGGCGATTTGGAAACCGCCTTCAACGAGGGATCGCACCATGAAGAGTTTTTTTTATTGGTACAATGGCTTTTTGGCATGAATGATGATGCGTCCAATAAACGCCAGAAACTGGAAACAGCCTTCCAGGAGTATGGACACGCCCTGCGATCCGCCGATCCCACTGGCCGAGCCACCCAGGAGGCCAAGGCAAAAATTGAAACAATGCTCTCATCGATCATGGCCCGGAGCGAACGTTTTGACTACCAAGTGGGGCATAACAGGGGCAAGACACAACAGCTGCTGGCCTCTTTGATCCCTGCGGATCTGTATGCTTACCGACATTTGGTTGACTGCTTTCGGACGGGTGACACATCCCTATCAGGCGCGACGATTTCCTCTGCGGTAACCTACTGGAACAGCGTTCCCCTTCCCATGCAATTTCTGGGTCCAGATTACCAGCCATGGAAAAAGGCCCGCACGAACGTTACCAACCAGCCAGGCATCCAACTCCACCATCAGGAGGTCACCCAGTTTGAAGGTCCCGAAGATTGGCCACACCCCCGGATTCGCGCCCTGGGGGATCATCTGGATGCGGCGCGCCTTGCTGTTCCCTGGCTCGCTCCCAGCCTGCCATGGTGGAAACTGGAGGGTCCTTGGGCGCATAATCCCCCGGAAAAAATTTTACTGTTCAGCCGCTTCCGTGCCTCACCACGCAGTATTGCCGGGCTTCTCAGTTATGATGTCGAACGCCACCTGCTGGGTAACAGCAACATAGAATTTCAGCAGGTAACCAAAAAGACGTTGCTGAGACCATCACCAGATAACTTGGCACTGTTTCACCCCTCACCAGTTCTCGCTGAACTGATAGACCCAACAGTTTTCCAGGTTGATTCCAGCGAAGTGGCGATGAACGTGAGCATCCAGAAGATCCGCCAGGCACTGATCTCAAAAGGGGTACGGGTGACCGATGGAGGAACAGCTCGACGCCCTTCTGAGCTGGTTGTCCTCTCGGAACGGCGATGGGAGAAATGGGACAAGAGCCTGGATGCATGGCACACATTTGCCAAGGAGATCGGGCGCACCCGCACCACCAGTGGGGGAGGGAGAGGTCTGTCTGCCATTGTTGACGCTTGGGACAAAGATGCCAAGGGTATGCTCGACATCGTTACCAACGAGGAGGTTGCCATACTCGCCCGTATGGCTCTGGCGGCTCCCGGCGTAATCCTGATCCGCGCTTTGGGTCGTTGTGGACGGCGGTCTGAAAATGTATGAATTTGGCCGGTTTGAAAATGTTGCCCGCCATTATGATTCAAGTCGTTCTTTCATTCGGAAGCTGTTGCCTTCGATAACGACC
>JAMOBH010000120.1:0-14810 GCA_039908085.1 Magnetococcus sp. YQC-5 | reverse complement strand
ATTGAGTCCTCCATGGACGAATATTACCGTTTGACCGGGCGGCGTTACAACCTGATCCAACCCGTCATGATGGAAGAAGCCGAATACGCCATCATAGCCATGGGAACCTTGGCTGAAACCGCCATTTCTTCCATTCAGGTGGTGGCCGAACGGTTGGGGGTCAAGCTCGGCGTGGTGATTGTCACCTGTTATCGCCCTTTTCCGGCAGCTCAAATGGCCAATGTCCTGCGTCATTGCAAGGCCGCAGCCGTCATCGAACGGTGTGACATTCCCACCATGGTGGACAATCCACTCACCACCGATGTCGAAGCCGCCCTGGCCAAAGGGGTCATGGGTCTGCCAGGATTCGAGAAGATCGACCGAATTCCGATCATTTTTTCCGGTGCAGGCGGCTTGGGATCCCGTGATGTCACACCCGGTCATATCCTGGCGGTGGTCAAAAACATGATAGCCGGTCCCGTACAAGGCAAACGGTTTTTCACCCTGGGAATCGATCACGCCACGGCCTTGCCCATGGAAGATGAACCCGATGTGCGCCCCCCTGGATCCTTCTCGGTGCGCGCCCACTCGGTTGGTGGCTACGGCTCTGTGACCACCAACAAAATCATTGCCACCATGCTGGGGGAAATTTTTGGCTTTCGTGTCCAGGCCGCTCCCAAATATGGCTCCGAGAAAAAAGGTCTGCCTACCAATACGTATCTTACGGTCATACCAAAAGGCAAAATACTCACGCACTGCGAACTCAAACAGGTGGAATTCGTCCCCCTGATGGATCCCACAACCTGGTATATGGGCAATCCATTGGTGGGTTTGCAACAAGGAGGCATTGTCTTTCAACATACCGATGAAACCACTCCGCAGGCGTTGTGGGACTCATTGCCTCTTTATGCCAAATATTTCATCAAGGAGAACAAAATCCGTTTTTATGGCGTGGACACCATTCAAATCGCCCGTGAGTCCTGCAAGAACGATTCCTCCTTGATTCAGCGTTTTCAGGGAGTCGTGCTGTTGGGGGTCTTCCTGCGTGTGACTCCTTTCCGTGAAAATGTCGGCATGTCCGAGGAGACTCTGTTTGACAAAGTGGCCAAACCCCTGACGAAATATTTTGGCAAACGGGGGGGCAAGGTGGTCGAGGACAACCTGATTGCGGTCAAAAGGGGCTATCAACGTGTCATGGAGGTAACGTCCGATATAATGGAATCCACGCCCCCCAATCTTCTTGCCCAGGGCAAAGAAGAGTGGGACGCAAAAGGCAAGGACGTCAACGCGTTCTTCATTTAAGGACTTGCCGGGCTGCGGCGTGTACCGTGGCCCATGGAGGATCGTCATGAGTCAACGTGCGCTAATTTATTCTGAAGCGACTCCTGTTTGGTACGACGCAAGTCGAGCCAGGGAGATCATGAATGCTTACAATTCTGGTGCAGGATCCGGTCAACCAGCCGATAAGTTTGTGGCTTGTTCAGTTGTTCCGGCGGGTACAGGATCATTTCGGGATTTTTCCTATATTGCTCCTGATTTGCCTGAATACGAAGCCTCGCATTGTGTGGCCTGCATGGAATGTGTGCAAAACTGTCCTGATTCAGCCATCTGGGGCAAAGTAGTGCCTCCCTCATCCGTGGACACAGTGTTGCAGGAGTTTCCTGACCCTGCTGATCAGGCCTTGGTGCGTACCCAACTGGTTCAGACCACCAAATTCTGGAAGACCTACGACAAGAAAAAAAGCAAAGCCGCTGATTCTCCTGGCGGGGCGTGGTTTGGAATTTTTGTGGATCCCACCAAATGCAAGGGGTGTGGTGAATGCGTGACCGCATGTGGCACTCATTATGCCCTCAAAATGATCAAGAAAACTCCGGTCAACTTGCCATCCTATTTCACCATTTGGGATTTTTACAAAAAATCACCCCCCACCCCTGAGATCTATATCAATCCGAAGCTCAAAGTGGACATCATGCTGCGGGATGGGGCCAACCAGTATGTGGGTGGAGCCGGTTCCTGCATGGGGTGTGGTGAGACATCGGCTTATCGGCAACTGCTGGCTATGACCTATGCCAAGGTCGGCAACAAATATGGTATCGTGGCCAATACCGGTTGTAATACGGTGTATGGTGCCACGTATCCGTACAATCCATTTCGTGCGCCTTGGGTCAACTCTTTGTTCGAAAACGCCGCCACCGTGGCCATGGGCATTCGCAGTCATTGGGATCAGATCGGCAAACAGGATCATCATATCTGGGTGGTTGGCGGCGACGGCTCCATGCTGGATATCGGCTTTCAAGCCCTCTCCAGGATGCTGACCTCTGGCATGAACATCAAAGTGTTGGTCTTGGATACTCAGGTCTATTCCAATACCGGAGGACAGGCTTCCACTGCGACTTTTTTGGGGCAGGACGCCAAAATGTCGGTGCATGGCAGTGCCATCCAAGGCAAATGGGAACGACGCAAAGAGATTGCCAACATTGCCCTGATGCATCCACGGGTTTTTGTCGCGCAGACTGTAGGACCGATGTTGAGCCATTTTTATCGCAGCGTGGAGCAGGCACTGGCGTTCAATGGTCCGGCTTTGATCAATGTGTATACCACGTGTCAGCCGGAACATCAGGTCGCAGACGACAAATCGTGCGAACGGGCGATCATGGCAGTGAATTGCAGGGCCTTCCCGGTGTTTATTTATGACCCGGATGCCGGTCCCACCCTGGCCTCCCGGCTTTCTTTGCAAGGCAATCCTTCCATGAGGCGCGACTGGCATTTTGTCAAAGATGCCAATGGCAAGGACAAGCAGATGGATTTTATCGCTTTTGCCAGGGGTGAAGGGCGTTTCGGAAAACATTTCGATCAGAACGGCACCCCCAGTGCTGTCCTTATGCAGTCTCAACAGGATCGATTGATGAACTGGCGTCTGCTTCAAGAATTGGCTCGAATTCCAAACGAGGATTGGATGGAAGAGATGGAGCGGAATGCTTAAAAGATCTTAAGACATGTGGATCTTGTGGGTTCACATATCTTTAGTTTAACACATCAGGCCATTCTATAAAACGGATCAAGGGGAAGGAGCCTAAATACATGGAGGATCAAGCCATCACCACCCAGGAGAGCACTGTCCCCAGAGGGCTTTTTCATGGAAAGGACTTGAAAACACTGGAACGCTCACTGATCGCGAACGACGGTTTATTCCAGACTGATTTTCATTCCTGGCGGGTGGGAACCTTTTTTCAACGGGTCTACAGCACCACCCATCAACGCGGGGTGGGGTTTGAGGCTTTTTGTCGCGCCATCGAATCGGACGGTACAACCCGTCCAGCGTCTTCAATTTTTGCATGTATCGCCGATCCTGAAGACGCTATTCAAATGGATCGGATGCGGATGTTGTTGCATCTCAAAAATTTCCAGGCATCCGAAATTGATGACCGTTGGTTGATGACCAATATGCATCCTCGCATGATGTTAGGCATGAAAGATCCAGATGTCAAATTTCTGGCAGAGGTTCTTGAATATACCCATTTTCCGCCTCATCAACTGGTGATCGCCCTGCGGGAACATGCGGGCAATTTTGAAACCGTCCTGGCGAGGACCATAGATCAACTCAAGGAACTGGGCTGTCTGGTACTGTTCGATGATTTTCGAGCTGAATCGGCCAATCTGGATCGTTTGTGGCGGCTTTCTCCAGACATTGTCAAACTGGACCATTCGCTCATCGACAACGCTTTGAAAAGCGGTCGGGCCAAGCGGATGCTGTTCAAGCTGGTATCCCTGATCCATGCTTCAGGCAGTCTGGTTCTCATGGAAAAAATAGAAACCGAAGAGGAGGCCTTCCTGGTAATGCGCCTGGAAGCCGATTTTGTCCAAGGACGCTATTTTGGCAATCTGGAAATGCGCGCAACCCGGCGCAGTGTCGTGGATTGGGATGGAGCCTTTCGCAATCTGGCCACGCAAAGCGAGCGGGAGATTTTCAAAGAGGTCCACCATCACAACCTGGAAATGGGGCAGTTTACCAATGAGTTCATGGAGTGTGCCTGGGCTGTCTCGGATGATGTCCCGCTGGAAGAGGCATCAGCCAGACTTTTGAGGCTTTCTGGCGTGGACCGGATCTATTTGTTGGATCACAAAGGGTTGCAGGTCAGTCAGAACCTATTCCCGGATGAACGACAATCCCATGCGGATTTGCGTTACAAGCCGTTATGGGATTCCTATGGTGCGACATGGACACGACGTTCCAGTTTTCATGATGCCATTCATAATCCTGGTGTTGTGCAGTATTCCCTTCCATATCGTTCCAGTACCAGTTTGCATATGTGTACCACGATTTCGATAAGCATTCGCAAGGGAAGTCACGCTTACGTCCTGTGTTGTGACGTGGAGTGGAAAGAAGACAAGATCTTTTGATATGACACTTGATCTGCTTCATATTGTCCGTACCCAACTCAAAAGGTCACGGACCTTGCCGACCCAGATCGAACAGGCGTGCGCTTTGAATAATGAGGATTCACTGCCAGGCCAGGCATCCGGTCTCATTCTGCGGATGGAAGAGTATGAGCAAGAACTGCTCTTGTCCCGTTTTTTTACGCCTGATCAAGAAGATCGGGCGGCCTGTGAACCGGCTCTGCCACTGGCTGGATTGACCAGTGATCAACTCAATGCCTTGATGGCTGACTTGGAGGCCGAAACACTTTCTTTTTCAGTGGTGCTGGAGGCGCGGATTGGATATTGTCCCATTCCGCCGGTGGTTCTGCGTCGCCATGTACGCCTGTTGGGTTTGGAAGCAGCTCTATTGCCACGGGTTGCGAATCTGATATCAGGTCTTGCGGGTTTGATGACAGATCAGGAACGTTTCATGGCCATGAGTTTGGCTCGACGTCCTGTCTGGCATGAACAGAATGGTGAATCCTTGTTGATTCGTTGTCTGGAAGCCATGGGAACGGCCCCCAATGGGACATCGGGGACCAATCCCGTGGCAAAAATTGATTTTTTGACCAGTTTTGTCCGCACCTATCGTTGTTTTCATGAAACCGATTTGCGTGCAGGTTTAATCAGTCTGGTGGAGTCCTACCGGATTGATCAAGAACATCCCACGTACAACCCACGCTTGGAAACCCGCCAAGCCGAATCCATTCGATCTCATTACTGTGACGAGTCTGTCAAACAATTCCGAGTTGCCATGGCCCGCGCCATTCTTGAAGATTTATCATCATCCACGTAAGCCGTGGTGCTGGCTGTGTACCAGTCAACCTGGACGATTTTCTGAACATTTTATCAGGGCAAACCTCTTGCAGTCTGAAGGAGGGTTCCGAATTTCCGTTATGCTCCACTAGTGCGTATTGAGGAGAGACAATGAGTAATTCCGACATGTCTGTTTTTTCCGATAGCTTGCGTGAAATGTTTACACGAGAACCTATCGATACTGTACTTCCAAAATTGCAACATTTCCTGGAAAAATTCGATCATACGTGTTCCCTTGCAAAGGTTGGGTATCCTGATAATTACGGTGGGAGTGCTTTTAATGAAAAAACAATACAGGACTGTAAGTATCACGAAAAGGCAATAGAGGCATATTATGTTGCTTCAGGCAGTATACATATAAAACGTAAAAAAAATGCAGATCTTAATTTCGCTGAGCATGCCGAAATTTTTAAGGAAGGAGACTGGGTGTTTATTCCAGAAGAACATTGCTTGGAAGTAGTAAATGAAGATTGTAGTCACTTCATTGCTATTGCATTTAAATCACAGAAAAGCAACAAGGACAATGGAGGGAAAAAATTAGGGAATTTATGTCCACAATTAAATTGTGCATACAGATCTAATTGCGAAAAGCTTCAAGGAGATCGCGACAAAAGCTACGAACAATTATCAGGAAAGCCGCCTTGAAGGCAAAGAGGCTGATAATCGATTGTGGAAAGAAATTATTGACATTGAGGAGAACCAAAAATTGCCTTATCTATCGAGTCTGGAACGGATTGGACAACAAATTGGAGAAAATCGGGGACGGAAACTGGGCGAGGCCTACATCCTGACACGTCAGTTGCAACGCCGTTTTGGCACTGTCCCAGACTGGGCCAATGAAAAAATTGCCAAGGCAGATACATCTGCTTTGGAAGAGTGGTGTCTTCGATTTGTGGACGCCCAAGCTTTGGAAGAGGTGTTTGCGGATAGGGTGTAGATCATGCATCTGACAGAAGAATGCCATCAAGCAAAAACCCAGGAAGAACGGCAACGCTTGTTTGCGGAATCATTGGAAGCAGCGGCCCGATTGAATCCGTTTCAGGATATTTCCGATCCAGTTGCATGGCAGCGTGAAATCCGCCTGGACCGGCCTCTTCTGGACCAGGAAGGAAAATCATCTAGATTGACACCAACCTGATTATTTGTTCCGTTCATTCCAACCATTCCAAGCAATACCTCTGGCTGGTTGGCCAATATTATGTAATGACCTGAAAAACCCGTATGCTGCCATCCTGAATTTTAACAGAGTCCAGTGGCCGTGTTTTGATTAAAGTCTGGACCAAGGCCATTGTGGTTTCAGACAAGACGACTTCACCGGGAGGGGCCAGTTCTTTGATGCGACGGGCTGTGTTAATATTTTCCCCAATAATGACTATTTTGTGATGGGGCAAGGTATCCAATTTGCCTATCATGAGATGACCGGAATGAATACCGGTTTGCATATATAAATTGCTTCCGGTTGTACGCCTTAATTCGAGGATGGCCAAATGCATGGCCTTGGCGCACTCAATGGCCCGCATGGCCCCCTGATCCTGCTGGCCAAAAGAAACAAACATACGGTCTTCCAGGATGTTGTCTGCCATGACATCGAACCGTTCCAGGATTTCGTTCAGACGGGCAAAATAACGGTTCAAAACGGTCATCAAAGTCTTGGCATCCAGGCTGTTAACCAAAGTACGAAAATCCGCCACTCCTGTAAACAGAATCGTCCGAAACTGATCCACTGCCATGAGCGTCTCGTTGGAGTCAGACCTCTTGGCTTTGGTCATACCCTGGTCCGGGAAATAATGGGTAAGCTGTCTGGTCTGCCGTTCCAACTGGACCTCTGCCAGAACCCGTTCAGTTTCAGCCAAAAATTGTTCTGTTTTTAATGGTTTTGTGATGAATGCCTGCACCCCCAGAGACCGGATCTTGACTTCGTCGGCTTTGGTATCGTGGGAGGTGACAAAAATAATGGGAATTCGCTGCGAACTGGAGGGCTCCTGACGGATTTTCAGACATAATTCAACCCCATTCATGTGAGGCATCTCATAGTCCGTGATCAGGAGATGAAATTTCTTTTCATTGAGTTTAGCCAGGGCAGCCAAACCATGCTCGACGGCCTCGGCCATAAATCCATGTGAACGCAATGCCATCAGAATCATGCCACGAATCACCGGGGAATCATCCACGACCAGGATTTTTTCCGTTCGTAGCGACTCTTCCTGACGTTGTCCGGTTTTCAACAACCGTTTAATTCTTAAAATAAGTTCATGAATCAGCACAGGTTTGGTGAGATAATCATTGGCTCCTGCGTTGAAACCTCGTGCAATGGACTCTTCGGAATCCAAAGAAGTCAACAACAGGATGGAGATGTCTTCGACACGGGTGGAACGCACTGTTTTGCACAACATGATGCCATCCATCACCGGCATTTCCACGTCGGAAATGATGAGATCAATCAAACCATCGCGTTGATCGATCAGTTCCATGGCTTCGCGGCCATCCCAGGCTTCCAACACCTCAAAGTCTTCTTCTTTGAGATGCGGAACAACTTTTGCATGCATCAAATCGCTGTCATCGACATAAAGGATAACCGGACGGATGACCGAAAGGGCAGTTGCTGTTTCCACGAGGTCGGATGACGAGAAAGGCATGGTCAAAAAACGGTCGGCGTGATGCTCAATGGCCAGTTCCCGCACCTTGGGGTTGGATGAGAGAAATACCACCCGCGTCTTGCCAAGGCGTGGTTCATGCTTGATGCGATCACATACCTCGATGCCGTTGGCGTGATTGAGTTCTGTCCGCAGAAAAACAATGTCTGGTTGGATTTCCAGGAGGGCAGAAAAAAAATCGGGATTTTCGGATTGGAGAACCGTTATGGCGTAATTATGAGGTTTGAGCGTCGATTTCAACATCAAATTGACAGTCCCCATATCGGTCAGCAAGACCACTTTTTTGGAATGTTGTTCCATGGGTTGGTTCTCCTGGAAGACTAACGAATACGCATACCGGGAGTTGCTCCGGCATCCGGTGCCAATAAAAACAATTCTTTTCCTCCTGGACCGGCTGCCAGAACCATGCCTTCGGAGATTCCAAAACGCATTTTTCTGGGTTGCAGGTTGGCTACCAACACGGTCAAGCGTCCCACGAGGCCTTCGGGTCGATAGGCCTCACGAATACCGGCAAAAACCGTTTTTGTCCCCAATTCTCCCACATCCAAAGTCAAACGCAACAGTTTATCAGCTCCATCGACCTGTTCTGCGTGCAAAATGCTGGCAACCCGCAGTTCCACTTGGGAGAAGGTCGCGATATCAATTGGTGTTTGTGCAGGCTCCATTTTGGGTGGGGCAGGGGAGGGGGATGATGCGGTTTTGGGCAGGGCAGGGGAGGGGGATGGCGCAACAACCTGTGTTGGAGTCGTGAGAATGGATTGCATTAATCCACCAACTACTTTGCGATCCAAACGGGTCATCATGTGTGAAAATTCACCAATTGTTTTGTCAAATAATGGGGATTCACGTTGATCCCACGAGAAGGATGGGAGTTGCAGGAATGCGCAGGTTTTTTCTGCCATGGCCGGGAGTACGGGTTGGAGATAGATCATCAACAAGCGAAACAGATTGATGGCAACCGTGCAGGTTGCATGCAGTTCGTGCAAGCGTTCGGGCTGTTTGGCCAGATTCCACGGGGATTGGGTTTCCACGTAGCGGTTGGCCAAATCGGCCAGGGCCATGATGGCACGCATGGCCCTGGAAAATTCACGGGTTTCGTACAAGTTGGCAATCTCGTCACCAGCGACCACAAACTGTTGATGCAAACCGCCGTCATCCGGGTAAGTCGATGCCAGGCGACCTTGAAACTGTTTGTGCAAAAAACCGGCGGTGCGTGAGGCGATATTGACGACTTTGCCCACCAGGTCGCTGTTGACGCGCAAGACAAAATCATCCAGGTTCAAATCGAGGTCATCCACGCGAGCAGTCAATTTTGCTGCATAATAATAACGCAAATATTCTGGATTCATGAGTTCCAGATAGTTGCGGGCGGTGATGAAGGTGCCTCTGGATTTGGACATTTTTTGACCATTGACCGTCAAAAATCCATGAGCAAATACAGCCGTTGGTGGACGGAAACCTGCGCCCTGGAGCATGGCAGGCCAAAACAGGGTATGAAAATAAAGAATATCCTTGCCAATAAAGTGGTAGATTTCCACCAGATCATCCTGTTGCCAGAATTCCACGAAATTCCGGTTGTGGCGTTTGCACCAATCCCAGCAAGATGCCATGTAGCCGACCGGGGCATCCAGCCAGACATAGAAATATTTGCCGGGTGCATCGGGGATGGAAAAACCGAAATAGGGACCGTCTCTGGAAATGTCCCAGTCTTGCAGCCCGGACTGGAACCATTCGTCCAATTTGTTGGCCATTTCCGGTTGCAAGGCACCGGAACGGGTCCAGGTTTTCAGAAAGGGTTCGAATGCGGACAATTTGAAAAAATAGTGTTCCGAATCCTTTTCCACGGGCGTGGAGCCGCAGAGGGCGCAAACGGCGTTATGCAGATCCAATGGGGAATAATTTTTGGAGCAGACTTCGCAGGCATCGCCGTATTGGTCGTGGGCACCACAGTCAGGACAGGTGCCACGAATGAAACGGTCGGGCAAAAACATCTGATCCTGTTCACAAAAGGCCTGACGAACCGATTTTTGATCGATATGGCCGGCCTGACGGTTTTTTTGATAGATTTCTTCGGCAAGAATGCGATTTTCTTCGGAATGGGTGGTGTAATAATTGTCAAATTCAATCAAGAACCCTTTAAAATCATTGATATGTTCAGCATGTACCCGTTGGACCAGCACTTCGGGTGTGATGCCTTCGTTGCGGGCGCGAATCATGACCGGGGTGCCGTGGGTATCGTCGGCGCAGAAATAATGGCATTCATGGCCTTGAAGTTTCTGGAAACGAACCCAAATATCGGTTTGAATGGTTTCGACGAGATGCCCCAAATGGATTTGACCGTTGGCGTAAGGCAAGGCACTGGTAACGAGGATGCGACGCATGATGCAGCTGACCCTATGGAGGGAGATTGGATAACGAGCAAACCAGTTAAAAAAATCCATTCTATGCTGCCGCAGTCTGGCCAGCAAGTCTCTGGATGCAATTTAACATAATTCTGTCCGAATTATGGTGCGATGCCAGGACAGTGTCAAATGGTGTAAAATATTAGCAAATATAAGCAAGCGTTATGATGCGGTGCCAGGATGGTGTCAGGATTCAGCCACGAATCCAAATTTCCGCCCAATCCGATTTGACATAATATATATTATGCGACTTTTCTCCCCAGGCTGCCATGGAGACGGTCATGAATGAGCGATTTGTTCCCTTTCCCATTTTTCAGGCATATGCAAACATGAGTAACTGGTTTATACTTTGCATCGACAATTGACGTAGCGATTGCCTGCATGGATTTTTGTCCATTCCTGGCCATGAAATGGTTACAATGCCACCCTGTATTTAAAAACATACGCAGATGGGATTAGCTCCAGCATGACTCAACCCAACGCCCAGACATCCGCCTCTGACATTTTGCGACGGATTGAACGCCTGAATGATATCGGCATTGCCCTCTCCTCGGAACGCAACGTCAACCGATTGTTGGAGATCATTCTTCTTGGAGCCAAGGAGTTGACCAATGCCGACGCTGGAACCATGTACAGCGTCACAGAGCGCAAAACCCTCAAATTCGAGATACTGCGAACCGATTCCCTGGGTATTGCCATGGGTGGTTCCACCGGAATTCCCATCAATTTTCCTGAGTTGCCCTTGTACAAGAATGGCATTCCCAACCTGCAAATGATCGCAGCCTGTGCGACCCTGCAAGACACCACCATCAACATTCCCGATGCTTACGAGGCTGAAGGATTCGATTTTTCCGGCACGCGTGCGTTTGACCAAAAAACCCATTACCGATCCAAATCCTTCCTGACTGTTCCTTTGAAAAATCACGAAAACGAGATTATCGGTGTTTTGCAACTCATCAACGCCAAAGATGCCGAGTCACAGACGATTGTCGCGTTTTCCAAGGAAGCCCAAAAGCTGGCCGAATCATTAGCCTCGCAGGCTGCCATTGCCTTGACCAACCAGAAATTGATCGCTGATCTCAAAGCCCTGTTTGAGGCGTTCATTCAGGCCATCGCCACTGCAATCGACGACAAATCCCCTTATACTGGTGGACACTGCCACCGGGTGCCTGTATTGGCGGAAATGTTGGGCAAGGCGGTCAGTGAAATTCAGGAAGGTCCGTTAAAAGATATCAGTTTGTCTGAAGATGAATTATATGAATTGAAAATTGCTTCCTGGTTGCATGACTGCGGCAAGGTGGTGACCCCCACGGAAATCGTAGACAAAGGGACCAAACTGGAAACTATTTTTGATCGCATTCAACTGATTGATACCCGTTTTGAAGTACTCAAACGTGATCTTCAACTCAATTGCCTGCAAAAAAAATTGGCCGCCTTGCAGTCTGGAGAGCCAATCGATTGCGCAACCCTTGATGCGGAGTTGCAACAGGAACTGGCCAGAATTGATGCAGACCGCGAATTTGTGCGGGAAACCAATATCGGCGGAGAGTTCATGTCATCCCAACGTCAGGATCGGATTCGCGCCATTGCCAAACGTCGATGGGTTGATGCCAATGGTCAGGAAAGACCCTTTTTGTCTGATAACGAAGTTTACAATTTAAATATTCCAAAAGGTACGATCAATCCGGAAGAACGGGAAATAATCAACAATCATGTGGTGGCCACCAACAAAATGCTGGATGCCATTCCCTTTCCCAAGCATCTCAAACGGGTGCCGGAAATTGCAGGGGGTCATCATGAACAGATCAACGGCAAAGGCTATCCCAAAAGGCTTACCGGTGATAAAATGTCGATTCAGGCCCGTATGGTCGCCATTGCAGACGTATTTGAGGCACTCACGGCCAGAGATCGTCCTTATAAAAAAGGCAAACCCCTGTCTGCTTCTTTACAAATCCTTGGCTTCATGAAGAAAGATGGACATATTGATCCAGATCTTTTCAAGCTGTTCATCGACAAACGGATCTATTATGATTATGCCCAGGAATATCTGGCACCAGAACAGATCGATACGGTCAGTTTGGACAAGATTCCCGGCTATGTTCCATAACCATGGAGCCAGTCTGATGGCCATTTTGCGTATCATTGCCGGACGTAAATGAGGCATTGCCAGTGTACCATCAACAAATCGCGCGCCTTTTTGTCAGCCTGGGCGTGACGTTGCTGTTTTTTTTGCATGCCTTGAACGTCATCGACATCCCGCTGCTGTCGAAATTAGAATTGTTTGCGTATGACGCCAGACTAAAAATCTCCATGCCGTCAACCCAGGATAGACGTATTGTTATTATCGCTCTGGATGAAAAAAGTCTGGCCAAAATGGGACGCTGGCCTTGGGGGCGACACCATCTGGCCAAATTGACAGATATTCTGTTTGACCATTATCGAATTCTCACGCTTGGTTATGATGTGGTCTTTGCGGAACCTGATGAAAGTTCTGGCCTGCCCGTGTTGAATAGTTTGGCTGCCGGACCGTTGAAAAATCAACAGCAGTTTTTGACGGAATTCCAACGGCTGCGCCCTTCACTGGAGCGCGATGAACGGTTTGCCAAGAGCATGCGTGGACGTCCAGTCATGTTGGGCTATTATTTTAAAGCCAACAAAGAGTCGGATGCCCCTTCAACAGGCACCCTGCCCGAACCGGTGATCTCTCTGGAGGAACTTGGAAGTTCCAATATTACATTTATCAAAGCAGAAGGTTTTGCCTCTAATATTTCAATCTTGCAGTCCGCAGCTCAAAATGGTGGTTTTTTTTCCAATCCGGTGCCAGGACCAGACGGTGTCAACCGTCGCTTTCCTTTATTACAAGAATATCAGGGGAATATCTATCAATCGTTGTCACTGAGTCTGGTCAGGGCCATCCTGGGAGACCCGCCCGTGACCTTGGGCATCAAGCCGGTCGCCAAATCCGCCCAGGATATGGAAACCGGTTTGGAGTGGATCGGATTGGGAGCGCATCACATCCCGGTGGACCAACAGGCGGCGGTTTTGATTCCATACCGTGGGTATCAAGGGAGTTTTCCTTATGTTTCCGCCTTGGATGTATTCAACAAGAGTGCCGATGCCGCTTTGCTGGCCGATGCCATTGTGCTGGTCGGTGCCACGGCTCCTGGACTGGGCGACAGGCATGCTACGCCTGTGGCCAATAATGGATATCCTGGTGTTGAAATGCATGCCAACATCATCAGTGGCATCCTGGATGGCGTCATCAAGCGCAGGTCTGCACATGCGGTAACCATTGAATTGTTTTATTTCTTGGTGATTGCAGTAACCATGATTCTGTTGATGTCACGTCTTTCGAAGCTGAAGGGGTTCTATCTCACAATATTGATTTTGTTGTTGATTGGCTGGAGCAACGCCATTTTTTGGCGACGTTCTGATATGGTCATTCCTATAGCCTCGCCTGTGATTTTGACGCTCTTGCTTTTTGTATTGCATAATATTTTTATATTGTTTTCGGAATCCAGTCATAAATTTCAAATTGCCAGGATGTTTGGCCTACAGCTCTCCCCTGCCCTGTTGGAAGAGTTGAACCGCAAATGGAAAGAAATTAACGTGAGTGGAGAACGTCGGGAAATGACCATTCTGATGGCCAATATTCAGGGATTTTCTGTCAGTGCCGAAGCCATGCAGCCGGTTGAATTGGTGCAATTCATGAATACCTATCATACCAACATGGTCACAATAATTCATACCCATCAGGGTGCCTTGGACCAGTCAATGGGTGACAGGATCATGGCCTATTGGGGTGCTCCCCTGCTCAATCCAAAGCATGCACGCAACTGTTTGCAGACCGTTATGAAGATGTCTCAGAAAATGAAGGATTTGGAAGATGAATTTCAGGCCAAAGGTTGGCCAAAGCCCAAAATCGGCATTGGTGTGAACACCGGAATGATGCATGTGGGTAATATGGGATCTGATTTTCGCACTGCATATACGGTTCTTGGCGAAGCCGTCTCGCATGCCTCTCACCTGGAATCATTAACGAAACGGTATGGCGTGACCATCATAGTCGGCGAAGAGACCCGAAAATCCGTCCCAGAAGCCATTTTTCGTGAATTGGATCGGATTCGAGTCAAAGGTCATGAACAACCGGTTTCGATTTTTGAACCAGTGGGTTTTGTGGATGAAGTGGGTGGAAATACTCGATCCGAAGTCGATGCTTATCACAAGGCTGTCGCATTGTACCGGGGACGCCGTTGGGAAGATGCCAAAAAACGGTTTCAGTTGCTCCTCCAACGAGACCCGGAACGGATTATTTATGAAATCTATCTCTCCCGCGTCCAGTACTTCATGAAACACCCCCCCGATGCGAATTGGGATGGGGTTTTTGTACAGAGTGTTGCAGCAAAATAAAAAATCAAGACCTTGGGGGGCGGTGAACCGCCCCCCAATCCCCCCCACCCTTTTTTTTTATTATTTTTTTTATTATTTTTTTTATTGTTTTTTATTTTTTAAATATTAAAAAAAAAGAGGGGGTCTGGGG
>JAMOBH010000119.1:0-14811 GCA_039908085.1 Magnetococcus sp. YQC-5 | reverse complement strand
TTTCTTTCTTAAATTGCGAATGTGTTTTGCATTGAGTTTCTTAACGATGGATATATTTCTTGATGGGTGAGTTTTGGGGAAACTGCCTTTTTCTGTCAGGCACTATTTAACATGCTCGGTTCCCCTCTGCTACGTGTTGGCAAGCCATGAATGCCCCAATACGCGGTCTCTGGTTGAGACATAAGATGGATTGAATTCTTTTTCATCTTTTTCCCAGTGATCTGGATCAAACTCGAGGGTAAAGAACCGACGAAGTTCCTCCTTCAACAGGGTAGCCAGAGCAACTCTTGACACCATGCCCTCCAGGAAAATACCGTTCGAATCAGGATAAGGACCAGGACCGGGATCAGGATCAGGATCAGGATCGGCAACGCGGAGCAACACGCGGGCTGGGTCTTCGGTAGACAGGACGGTCAACACCTTGACCGTGCTTTCCTCATCAATCTCCAGGTGGACTGGCAGGGTGCCATCCTCAATGCATTGCCCCCACTCCACCAAACCGCAAAAGGGGTCGTAATCCTGAGAAAGCCAGAGTTTAATTGTCGATGTGCCGATGGTAACGTCAAGGTTCGCCCATCCGTGTTGCTTCATCACCAGCCTGAGGTTGAGATGTGCATTGGTCAGGTTTGGCTGCGTCACTGAAAAAGCTCCTTCTGCCGTGACTATGGCGTCGTAAACACCACGATGGTCGGTTGCATTGGGTCTCTGGTCGCTCATGGCCCAATCCCGTTCGTCAAAGTCTCGATTGTACCCGGAAGGCACATCTCATCCTCCTCAAGGATAGTTGACCCGCATTGCCTGGGAGCAGCTGCGCAGACCATGCTGGGCCGGAAAGGCGCAGGGTGCGTTCGAGATGAGATATTCAAAAAACTTTAGGTTCATGGTCCGCCCCTTCCGATACCGATGTTCGCCTTGACAGCCGATCCATACTCCTGGAGAGCCTCTATTGTACGTATGTAAGTTCGTATTGGCGAGGGATGATGGTCGGAATGTTTTTTTCAGTTATACGGCTACCACACCATCCCTTCAGGGTCAGTGAATGGTCAATCGATGCAGCAAAACCCTTTCCGTCCGTACCGGAATGATGTAGACGGGGCGCAGGCGGATATTCCCGACGCTCCCTTTTGGTTGATCCCTGCGATGTTGACCGGGAAACGCTGCGCCCTTCAGGCGATCTCGGAGAGGCCGCCGCAAGGGACGGAGTGCGGTCTGGTACGGTCAGACAGCACGGAGCAGCAACAAGGGCTTCCATAAATGATGCCCAATCGCCATGGGCAGATTCTCTACCAGGTGTTGAAGGATGGGACGCAACAGAGGAGCCAAAACACCGGAGTGATGTTCGCACAACTGACTGAGCAATCCTCCAAAGTGCTCTGCCGACCTCTCTGGATCGTCTGTGATGACCGCAATCTTCAGAATGGCATTGAAAAAGCGCATCAACGCCTTCTCATCCTCGGAGGCCTTATCTTGACTGTTTTCAGTCAAATCTTCGATCCCGACAACCTCCTGTCGATCTTCACTGCCTGTCACCCATTCCCCGGAAGTTTTTCCATTGCGGCCACGGTGGCTCAGAATGGCCTCCAGGCATGAAGACAACTGCCCTTCCATGCGGATTCTTGCAGCACGTTCTGCATTCCCGTCCAGCGGTATCAAATGGCTGGCAACCAGCAAGGCAAAGCTGCCGGAAAGCGGGTCTGTCCGACAAAGCATGGAAAAGTCGGTTTTTTCCACCAGGGACGTCAAACGGAGGCATGCCTCTCTCGGCAGGGGGAGATTGCCCTGAAGTTGCCACAATAAAGCCCATGCAGTGTTGCCATCCTGATCTTGCTCCAATTGTGTCAGGGCATTTTCCCTCCAGTCGGCACGCCATTGGGCAGTCCAAACCACCGATGATTCCCCTCTGCCAACCGCCTGGAGCCTGTCAAGAAGCCAGGTCAGAGAATCGTTCCCCATAAAGGAGGAAAAGCCGTTGCTGGCCAGGGTAACATCCAACAGAGCGGAAGGATCGGGAAGGCGGATGAGATCTTTTTCCACGCCCTTCAGGAAGGCCACTTCTGCCAGTTGCCGGACGATCTCTCCGTGAGAACTGATGGCTTCCCAATGGGCCTCCAAGGCATGACCCAACCCAAACAGGAGCAGATTATCTTGATCCAGGTGTATGGGATGGGCTGCGTCCAGTTCACCGAGGTTGCGGGTTGGAAATAACAGGGCAGATTTGAGAGCGTCAAATGCCTGATCAAAATAAGTAACTATTTGGTGATCTGTCGTACCCCATGCTTTGAGAAGGGCGTGCAGCCGTCGTGCATGGCTCCACGCAAAGGCCAAACGAATTTCTGCCGGCCAATGGCTGGCCTCCGGCCACGGGCGGGCGGCGGCATTGACCCATTTCAGAATGGCTGTAAAAGCCTGGGTTTCTTCCTGGGCGGCTGACGTCAACAAATCTTGCAAGACCCCCATCCAGGCACCACGGGCGGGGTCGTCCCGGCTGGCCACATTGAATTGGAGCAGCAACCGCAAAAGGTGAATCCGATCCAGGGGGGTGGCAGCGGCGTTGGCCCGATTCAGGAGAAAAACACCCCGATCCGACTCTTCCATTTTGGCGAGGGCTTCCAGGAGTGATACGGGAAGGGCCAGTGGTAACCCCATCATGCGTGCCAAGGCTGTTTCCAGACCCTCTTCCTGCAAAAGCCGTGCGGCTGCATCTGCCCACTGCTCGGCAAACGAAACAGTTGCGTCCACATCCAACCGCATGGAGCGCAGCCAACGCGAACCGGAAGGGGGTAACAGACGCTGCGGGGATAATTCAAAGCCCCCCGCATTCATCTCTTCCTGCAACTGTTGATAGAAGATCTCCGGTGCCTGGTCTCGCCAGAGTTGAACCTGTTCCAGTCGACGAGGGGGATCCTCGATGGTGGCCAGATCGGCCACAATCCTGGCGAACTCCCCACTGGGACAGTCGAACCATGATCGATGCTGCTTCAGGTGGTTGACCCGTTCCAACGGGGAAGACAAGAACAGGGGAAAAATGGCAGGCTCCAATGACAGAAGAAGCTCTTTGTCACCCTCCTCCAGCAGGGCCATACTTTTCTCTCCGTCAGAACCTGCGGTAACCCGTAGTGTCAGGGGAGATTGCAAATCCAGGGCCTGCACTTTTCCCTGTCCATGCGTTACGACATCAGCCACGGCACGCCAGAACACGTCATACTCGAAACGGTGCTCCCCTACCGGCAGCATCTCACGGATTGGCAACCCCATTTTATCAAAAAAACCGGGATCTTTGAACAGCTCCTTCCGGATGGGGGTAGGCAGTGCCTGGCTGAAACTCCTAAAAAAATGTTGTGCCAGAATCGAGCGGTCACTCTGCTCATCGAATTCGGAAAGAAAGACCAAAATATACTTTTTGACTTGCTCGACTACCTCTGACAGGAAACCGGGGGTGCTCCAGGAAATTTTGAGCAGTAGACGATGGTAGAGCCAATGCAAATAAGCTCGCAAGCGAGGAAGATCTACCTCTTTGTACAAATGGACGAGGCCTGAACAAAACAAGTCGGCCATGACTATTCCCTGGTGGGTAATGTTGACATCTCCGTACAACCCACGCGGATGGACAAAACCAAGATTTTTCCAGACCCAATTCATCATTATGTTGCGATGCCTTTCAGAAACAGTCTCATCCTCCCATATTGCCAAAAGAGACTGGGTTACCACGTGCCTAAAGCTGAACAAAATCGGCATTTCTCCACGATTCACCACACGATTCTCCTCCACGTGAGGCATCTGCAGATGTTCCTGATTGGTCAGAATGCGGGCGAGGTACTGCCTTAACGTAACCAGCTCCGCCGTTTCTTGAATCTCCCCCTCTTCCTCGCCATAGGGAGCTTGGCGCAGATGGTAGGCAACCTCTTTCGCCTCCAGGGGAAGGTACAGCAATCGGGCAACTCGCAGACGATGTTGCAGGCGAAACCGCTGCTCCGGCGCAAGAACCCCTTTCATCTCCAGCGCAGACAGGATCTCCAGAATACCGACCATCGGCTGGCCATCACAATTGAAGAACCCAGACAGACACCGATCATCACACCAAACAAAAAATCGCTGATCTTTTGGAAGGGATGCCAGCATGGTATAAAGGACCCGCTCCATGGGATGGGCGATAGACTCCTCAATATCTTCCGTGTCTGAGTCTGCCAAAGGTGTGTGCGTCAGGGGAATCACTCGATAGATACCCTTTTCGATGCCAACACGCAGACGCTCAATCAACTCGCCCAGATTATCAAAGAGTGCATTTCGCTCTTCCTCTTGAACGCCAATTGGCCGAATGCTACTGAGACCAAACTGATCCCGCATTTGCAGCAGGGCCAGTTGCAGATCAGCGGCAATGGCCAGAGGCCGGAACGATTGCTCCACCAAGTCCAGAAGATCCAGACGATCGGCAAGCAGCATGGCCGTCACGTCCAGGAATAGGGTTCGATTATCATCGGTTGCTATCATCGCCTCCAACGAGGAGCGATTTCCATGCCGAATGAACAATTCTGCCTGATCGTCTCCTACCGGACGCTCCTTGCCCTGAAAAGCACGGTAAAAAGAGAGGGGCATGGAAATATTCAGCGTGGTGCATAGCGGATGGAGCCAAATCTGACCCTGACGATACATCTGGATGGCTTTTTCCCCTGCTCTCTGTCGAGCCTGGATATGCTCCTTCATTTCCTGGATGCTATTGATCATCCCAACACCGCTGCCTGGAACCGTGGCAAGCCGGGATATGCGACCAATCAGTACATTGCGGAATTCTTCATCTGCACCCAACCCAAAGGCCAACTCCAAAGCTTTGGTGACCAAATGATCCGATATTCCCACCTCCTTTGCACGAAGCAACAACATTTTGGCCAGTCTGGTCTCCTCCCGGCGCAGGACAAGAGCGGCATGGAGCAGGAAATCCGCCGACACATCCGAACGGCTCAGCATGTTCCTGGCCAGTACGGCTGCCTGTTTGAGATCTCCCCCCTCCACATACTGGTCAAACAGGGATGAGCCATACTGCATGGATGGATCCCTGCGATAAATCTCTTCCGCCTCCCGTATTGCGGCTGGCATATGCCCCAATCGGCGCAAACACTGGGCACGCATCCAGCAGAGCCGAACCGGTGGCTCGTGTGACGGCAACAGCCCCCAAGATTCATCCAACAGAGCAAGACACTCTTGAAACGCCTGTTGATGCCACAGGGCCACCGCCGCCAAGTCCAACGCTGCGGCAGTGGCCACACGCTGCACCAACTCATTGGCTTGGCTGGCCACTCTTTCCCATGCCCCCGCATCAGCCAAGATCCGGCAGGCGGAAAAAAGGGCAGCCCCATCACCAGTGGCCTGGAACAAGCGCAACAGCGATTCTGCTGCCGGACGCCACTCTCCGCTCTTGCGGGCCTCCAGTTCCCGAATTTTCCAATCCAGTTCCAGACGCACAGGTTCGGAATCCAGAAGCTGAATCCTTTCCAGAGCTTGTGTACTCCCGCCAACGTGGGCCTGGAGCAAAACATCCCAGTATTGCCAACTTTGCTCCAGTCCAGCCTCTGCAAGTATGGAACGGGATTTTTCCATGATCTTGACCAACCGTTTGGTCTTTGGATGGGCATTTTGAAAACGCAGCCACAACAGTGAAAGAACCTCCTGGGAGGTGATCTGTTGCTCCTCCATGCGTCGTTCCAGAAATTTCACCGTCTTTTCCATGGACAGACCAAACCCTGCCAAAGTGTTCAGGACGATTGCCTCTGGATGGGCAGGGTTCCGCTGCAACAATTTTCGACACAGTTTCCCGCCCTCTTCGTGCCGCCCCGGATGGCTGGCCAGGGTTGCCAGCCACCAAGCTTCGAATACGCGGCAGCGAGATGGCGTGGTTTCCTGATTTTGGCTCAGGACACGAAACAACTCGGCGGCACGATCCAGATTGGTCCGGTTTTCACTGGAGTCCCGCAACATACCCTTCCTGGACGGTTGCGGGAAAGGTTCAGGACGATCTGGAATGAGGGCGGGAGAGATGGCCCGGCAGTAATAGATACACCCCTGGGCGAAACGGATCAGTTCACTTCCGGGATCCTCTCCCATGGCCCGTTCAATGTGAAGTTGGGCTTGGCCAAGATCCCGGTCAAACAGATGGGCCAGAGCCAGAAGACGCTCGGTCTCGGCACGTTGAAAAGAATGGCTTGCGCTGGCATGGGCACGCAGCATCTCCTGGTGAATCGGACCTTCCAGCCACTGCCGTGCCGGTTGGGGAGAACCGAGCTCCAGAAGCAAGGTGGCATGATAATGACTTTCAAAAAGGGTTTTTGGCTCTCCGAGGAACTCCATGGCAGCCTGATTGCCCTGCCTTGCGTCCACCAGACGAACCGCCAGCAGATGGTCTCCCTGATGGGGAGAAAGTGCTTTTGCTTGCGACGCCAGGGCTTCAATGACATCCAGAGGCTCTGCCATCGACAAACGCAACGTTGCCTCAAGACGCAGCAACTGGGATTGGTGGGCGGGGGGAGTCTTGTCGAAAATCCGCTGCTTCATGGTGTCGACCTGCTCCAGAGCCGAACGCAACCGACCGGCGCGAACATGGTCACGAATGGCATCCATTTGTTGTTCCGCCAGGTCGGCGAGAGCGGACCGCAACTCATCCCAATCAGTGGATTCAATGCCTTGCGAGGTGGTCGTTTGTTGAGTGATGCCAGACTGAGCGAGGTTTTCCTGTAACCGATCACGCGCACCAGAGGTGGGCGGTGTTCCCCTTCGCCCGCTCTCCAACAGTTGCGCCAGATCGTCTCGTCCGATAAATTGCAACGCATTTGGGAGGTCTTCCAGTCGATTGCGGTCCTCCAACCAACCCCAAAGATCCTCACACTTACGGCCTGGGCAAAAATGCCTGCGCTCATGCCTGGGAATTTCCGGTTCCAGGGCATCGGCCAGATCTTCCCAACTCAGATTGAGTCGTCGGCAAAATTCAATCTTAGTCCGTCCTGAAAACGGTCCACTCACGGAGGCATCCCCACATCTCCCCATCAGGGTTCGAACAATCGAGCCAAGTCCTCGCGTCCCGCATTCCGCAGGGCATCTGGCAATTCCTGCAATTTCCTGCGATCATCCAGCCAATCCCAAATTCCCTCACACTCCCTTCCCTGACGAAAACGTCGGCGATCAGGCGGAGAAATTTCCAATACTGATGCCACATCCTCCCAGTCCGCACCAAGTCGTCGACACAATTCCACCTTTTTCTGGCCGGAATAAGTGGCTGGTCCGGTTGGAGGGAAGGAGGCAGTTTTATCCTCCGTTGTCGGTCTAGCGATTGCCCCGGAAACCCGGCGCGGAGAGAATGTGCCTGCGCCGAGCAGATCGAACACCAGGGCGGCGGCAGCGTCGGCGGCGTAGGGCCGCCAACCGTCATCGCTCTTGTTCGGATCGGCCCAATCAGAGATGCCCTTGACAAACAAAAACCGGGCATCGGTCTCATAACTCCCCAGTGCAGTACCGTAGCCCTCCATCTCTACCCCGAGCAACGGGGGAAGCCCCTCCTTCTCAGCAAGAAGCTGGACCAATTTGCGCAGTGTCGTATTGTCAGCCACTACTTTCTCCCCCGATGCCACTGTGCCAAAGTGTACAACAGGAAGAATCCGGCGACCTGTTCCATCGGGACGTGCAACCTTCATTCCTGATGTCCACCCCGTGCCGATTCGATTGCGGTTTTTCAGCGCATGCAGCAACCGCTCGTCACATCGCAGGGGGGTGGAGCGAAGTTCAAAAGGCTTTGGGCGGGGGTGGGATTTGCCGCGTTCATAGTCAACAAGAGCCTCGGCCACCACCACGTCCCCCAGCATGGGCCGATCTCCTTTCGGAAGGAGTGTATTCTCCCGTCTACCCTTACGCCCACCCAGAATACCGATCAAGACGACCAACTCTGCCTGGGTTTCCTTGATCGCCATGACTGTCTTGGCCGCCGCCTGGGGGTTGCCCATACCCTGAAAACTGAACAGACCCAGTTCCAGGCTTTGCTCTCCCACGGTCAGGGTGGATCGCCATCCGTCCCGCTTCAAGTATGTGGCGGCATGGGGATTGTCCATGTGGGACTTGACCCGCTCCATCTCTTCGTCCAGAGCAGTAAGAATCAGTACATCCAGAGGCGGTACACTGGGCAATGTCATGACTTGTCCTTTCTCATCAACGAAAAACTCTTTGAATACCAGAAAACCATCCTCCGCACAACGCCGGGTGATGGCCTCTCGGTGAACAAAAGCCTTCCCATGCCAATGCAAAACGGGAAAGCGAACCTGTGCCATAAGGTCAGAGGCTGCCTCCCGCAGTCGTGGTTCCCGAACAAAGATCAAGGGAAAGAGTTCATCATAATATCGGCTTCGCCCCGATTCATGCCGGTGAACACTCCCCTGAAAGCCCCCCAGGATGGAAACTCGGACATCCACATCCTCCCAGGGATTCAGTGCTGCAAGAACCAGCTCCTGATCAACTTGCGGATCTCCCCAATGGGCCAGGGTAAACCCTGCTGTCCCACGACAAGAAAAATTTGGATCTCTGAAACAGTTATGAAAATAGGATTTGTACCCCGGCGTTGGTTCTTTTTGACCATCACGGGTCAACAAAAAACTCAATGTGTGAAAAACGGCCAAGCGCAACGACTCGTCTGCATCGTTCCGGCGATCGAAGATCAATTCAACGATCCCATCGGAAACAGAGTTGCCTGCTTCGGCCCAGCTCTTCACTCCTTCCACCAAACAGTGAAGCAGAGGCGCATCCTCACTGCTCTGAAT
Source organism: Magnetococcus sp. YQC-5 (assembly GCA_039908085.1). Classification (GTDB taxonomy): domain Bacteria; phylum Pseudomonadota; class Magnetococcia; order Magnetococcales; family Magnetaquicoccaceae; genus Magnetaquiglobus. Next base: position 6,022 of record JAMOBH010000119.1, on the reverse strand, counting down.
AGCAAACAGCAATTCCTCATCGGGTGTCAGCCCACCTTCGCTGCCGTGACACAACAAATGTGTCCGCCATGCGCTTTCCCCAGCCTGTTTCAATGCGCGAACAAACCAATCCCGTCCTGCTTCCCTGCCACAACGCCCCAGGGCGGTAATGAGCAAACCGGAGGTTTGCGGATCTTCCGCAAAATTTACCTTCTGCAGTCTGGCCAAAATGGCATCCGCGTTATCCGGGCCAGAGGGTACGGCTTCCAGAGCCTCCAGCAAATCCGGAAGACGATCGGGAGAAACAGTGGCAAGATGCTTACGCAGCAAGGGTGCGTGCTCTGGGTGACCGGATGAACCAACCCATTTCAAAAAACGTTGCCAGAGTGGATCACCCGCTCCCATCCCTGCTGCCATGATGTGCAGTTGCTGGCGCAGTGACTCATCTTCCATCCGGGCCAGTGTCTTGGCCGCCACCATGGGCAGGGTGCCTTTTCCATCCCGAAAAAGTCCCAGGAGGGTTTCGGCAGCCTTTGGATGGGTGACTTTTCCAAGCAAAACCACAGCCCGTTCGGCCATGGAATCGGAAAGCGCGGACTCTCCAAAGCGACTGTAGCGACGCAAACGTTCCTCTGGTGTCCATGCTTGACCATCCGCCGGATCGTAATCGGCGATTATCTTGCGAAGCCGGGAGAATGTTTCCTGCGGGTCCAAAAGAGCCAGAGCCTCCCCTGCGGCCTCCTTCACATAGGGCTGGCCCTCCTCCCAAATACGCCATAATCTGTCGCACAGGTCAGGCGCGTAATCCCGCAAAGCCCTCTCCACATCAACTTCCAGGAGCAAACGGGCAGCGATAACATACAAAATGCCCGCCAAGTCAATTCGTTCAAGAAGGGCATCAAGCACTTTCTGAAAATCTGCCTTGCGGTTGGCATTCCACAAGCAGGCACCCAGAAATCGCAAAGGCTCCCGCCAGTGAGCGGCATAACGATGCACCAATGCCGCTTCCAATGACAGTTGACCGGAGAGGACGTGGTGGGCAATGAGATATTCCTGGAAGGTAAGATGGACCAGATGGTAACCGCTCTGTTGATCTCCCCACTGGTCCAGAAGACGGGATGCGAGAAAAGGGGTGCGCAGGTCAGGAGCCACTTCATCCCGACCTTTGAAATATCTCTCCCAGTCATCCTCGTCAAACAAATTCTTGGGAGCCAAATAGGCATCGGTGTAAAGATGGTGACAGAAGGCAGCCAGTTGATCCAGTTTGCTGGTTGAAAATCTCTCCTTGCCATCAACCGCCCCTTCCCATTGTCTCCGTACCAGATTGATCAGTTTTCGGTAGACTTCAGCCCTGTTCAGAGGAAGGGGGTTTCCGCTGCGTTGCCGCAAGAAACAGAGCAGAGTGAGCAAGAACGGGTTGCGTGCCATTTCAGTGAGGCGATGATTGCTCCGCACTTCTCCCAGAAAAATCCGGGTACGCTCTCCTGAATTGCTCGAGCTGTCCATGTGGCGGAACCAATTGCCTGCCAGGGTCTGCGCACCCTCCTGGTCCAGGTCTGCCACATCGAAACGCACATCCTCATGCAGTCCACCATAAAATCCGGCACGGCGAGATGTAACGATCCAGGAAATTGCGGGAGAATGTCCTCCAGTTAAGTTGATGATTTCATTTGTTATTAATCGGCGCACATCTGGATCGCTTGACACCTCATCCAAACCATCCAACAAAAAAACTATTTGTCCAGACGGAGAATCCCGGAACAGACTCTCCAAGTCGTTTATTAGACATTGTATATATCCGGACGATCTAAATACTTTTGGGATTTTATTTGGAACTTCTGTGTATTCTCTTGGAATTAAAGAATCACAAATTGCATGATAAAGCATGGAGTCAACCTTGCCATCGTACTGATATTTCCGCAAAGAGATGTGAAAAGGGATCAGCCGATACAGCCAAGTACCGGTTATAATTTCATGCATCAATCGCAACAGCAAGCTACTCTTGCCGCTACCCGGATCACCCAGGATCACCACCTTGCGGTGGCGAGGGTCATCCAGAGCCTGACGGGGGGAGAGTCTATTGCCCAATCGACTCTCGTGTCGTCGGAGCAGGGCATTGTTGAACTCAGCCAACCGGTCATCCCGTCGGGACTCTTTGCCAGTCAAGCTGTTCGTGTCGGCAAAATTTCCTGGAACACGGGCACTCACCGATAGCTCAACGTAGAGTTCAGCCAGCGGCAGGGGTTCTGCATCGGAAAATAAAGGCGGCAGGTGGCGGAAAACGGGGTCTTGAAGTATCCGGCTTGGATAATCGTGCAGGGCACGAACCAAAACGGGATCATAATGTTTGCCATGCCTTTGAACAGCAGCATCAATACGTTGATGGTAGCGGGCAAAAGGATCATCAGTCATATCAAAATCCGGCTCCATGGAGACTGAAACCACCCCAGTCGTAGGGATTGGGATTGTCGGCAAAGTCCAGCATGGCAGAACGCAGTGCCTGGTCCTTCCGTTGCCCCTCCAGCAACCAATGGCAATAGAATGCCTCAATAACCGCCAGGGTGATGTCAACACCTGCCATGACCGGCCAATGACTCAAGACAGCACTTCTGATCCCCTGTCCAAGCAGCAGGCTCATCAATCCGAGGGGCTCCCGATTCTCCAGCATACCCACCCGGCCGGTCTCGCACCCACTGAGAAAAACCAGATCAGCCTGCAGAGAGGAGACAGCAAGCTCTTCCAGGCCAAAATGCTCTACCCCTGCTTCACCTGCAAAGTCAAGCCCGGATGCCAGCAGATCACGCTCCAGAAAACGACCGTGAACAGCCAAGTGCAGCAGATCAACTGGCCGTTTTCCCGCCAGAACATCTCTGAGCGTGGCAGAGGGATGATTGTTTGGCGCACATGTCTCTTTCTGGCACAAACCCGCCTGCTGGAAAATGGCCGCCACTCTGTCGGCCTCTTGGGCAAAACGCTGGCGTGACTCTGGGGGATCATCCGGGCGATGTGCCTGGATGGTCAATCCCTGGTGGCGTGAACGATACCGGCCCATGGTCCCCACCCAAACCGAAGCACTGGGCGCATAAGATACCGCCCAACGATGCACCACCCGATGCCCATCACCGAGGGGAAACAGGTGAAACGGCAACCCCATGGCCGCAGCCCCGGGGGCCACCACCAGTGCCGAAAATCGCTCCAGATGTGTGCGCAAGGGTTCCAGCAACAGGCGGCTGGCTTCTGCCAGAAAAAGAAAAGGGTCCCGGCCAGGACGGGCATTGGCCAGCGCAATGGACTGATGCAGTTGAACGGACATCTTTCGCAACTGCGTCTCACCAATAGCCAAAGGGATGCGCAGTGGCTCCGACCAGGAATGCCCGATCAACAGGCAAACACCCTCATGCTCCTGGTGGGAAAACTCCAGCAGAGCAGTATCCTCAGGCAGCCATCGCAGAACCATGTCCAGATCGACAGCCGGGTGTTGCCCCCGACTGACACCCCGGGATTTCATCTGCTGGATGCCTTGGAAGAGAACGGTTGGCGATGCATGTCTGGTCAGAATCGCCAGGATTTGATCATACAGCCCACCGCGACGGGCAGAATAATGGGTGTGGTGCAGAGGGTTGTCTATCTCCCGGCGCAACAGGTCATCCTGCTGAAACATCCCGGAAATAATATGGATGGATTGATCGATATGGCCCAATTTCTCACAACAAATGCCCTGGTAGGCCATGATACTGTGGAGCAATTCCCGATGATCGGTCTCCTGCGCCAACTCGAAGGCACGGGTAAATTGTGCAAACGCCTGCTCGACCTTCCCGCTCGCCAGCCACACCCGTCCTGCGGTCCCCAGAAAAGAGATATATTCATAATCCGAGCGTTCCGGTTCCTGGTGCAGGATGGTCTCGACAGCGGTTTGCGCCTGTTCCAACCGGCCCAGTTCCAGGTGTATCTCCACCAGTAAACGGTGATGGGTAAAGCGGAAGGCCAGGGTGCTGACCTTCTTTGTTTGCCGCTCGAACAAGGCCAACAGGGTTTCAGCTCGGGTCAAGTGACCGACGCGCAGGTGATGGCGAGCCAGATTGAGCAGGGAGGTGTTAACAGTATGCCAATCCACCGCCTCACCACTGCGTCCGGGCCGACGCGCATGACGCAACCCCAAACGGAGGTGATGGCGTTCCTGCTCCCGACGACCCAATTGGCCGTACAGATTGGCCAGGTTACCATGAGCCTTGGCCAGATGATCGTCATCTCCAAGCTTTTGGCATTGTTCGATCAGTCTCAGCAATGCCTTCTCAACTTGGCTGAACAGACCCAACTCACCCAATGCCATGGCCTCGTTGGAAAGGGCCGAGGCTCTCAGAAAAGGGTCATTTTCCAGTTGTTCCGCCTGGATGTGAAAATGATCCGCAGCTTGGCGGTACCGCCCCTGGCGAAACCACACCATGCCCCGGTTGATCTCCAGAGCCTGAGCCATGAAAGGCCGTGAAAAATGCTCTCTGTACCCATAGGCCAGATCGATGTGGCGGGCTGCTTCAACATCCTGTTCTGCATAGAGATGATAGCTTGAGCTTTGCAGATGAAAAGCCGGTCGTAATTCCGGGCAGTCATGGCGTTCCAGCATTCTTCCAGCAATGTACAGAAACTGTCCCCCGTGTTCCACGCGACCGAGTCGGGCAATGGCATTTTCCGCCTGATCCAGCACCAGAACAGCCAAATCCCGGTAATCGGATCCAGGTATCGATGTCAAAACCTGATCGAGTCTGTCTCCACTGTCGTCATGGACAGACTGGCCATCGGCATCCTTGTTGACAGCATCCATCAGGAGCAGAACGGCTTCCAGCAGGTCTGGACGGGGGTGGGCAAGCACCATGTGTGCCCGAACGATGCGGAGCAAGGTGTCTGCATCCACTCGATCCTTGAGTCGCTCAAAAAAAACACCGTCCATGCGTTCAAAATTGTCCTGGATCAGATCCGTCAACTGCTCCGCCTCTGCTGCCTCGGCCAACTGGAGAATCAGGTCGTCCCTGGACACGGGATGGGTCATGTATCGCCCCGATTGGGCAGGATGGACTCTTTTTCAAAGGTGAACTGACCAATAGTCAGTTTCCACCGCCCTGAGAGGTTGAGTGCCAGGATGAGGAGAGCAATATCTTTCCAATCTGCATCGGAAAAGTAGCCAAGCAATTGGGCTATTGCTTGTACAGCACCGGTCTCCCCGCCACGGGTCGCCTTTCGGGCAACAACCTGCTGGCAGAACTCGGTCATCTCTGGGTGGTCATCCAGCACCACCTGAGCCACACGGCTCATCCAATCCACCTGTTCGTCCAAGGCCAAGTGACGCAATTCACTCGTCAACCCATCGATCTGGGACATGGGAACGGATGGATTCCCCATCTTTTCGAGGATGGTCTTGGCATTAGCCAAAAATCGTACAGCGTCCAAAGGAGACAAGGCAATCAGGTTCGACACGGGCATTACTCCTTACTATCCATGGAGAATCGTCAAGAGGCCCACACAATCGGGGTATGAGGCACTCGACCGTCGCCGAAACCCAGGAGAAAGGCTGGACGAATCGGATCTTGCGCTCCATTACCCTTATCACCTCCAACAACGAACGTCAACTGCCGGGGCCTTTTTTGCGCCACTGTTTCATTGTCCCATTTCACAAAACCCGAAGCAATTCAGAATGGTCAATGTTCCCCTCCCCAGAGGACTGGAGAAATATGACAAAGTAGAATTGCCACTGCAAGGACAAACAATTTACATAAAATCATTTAAAAACAATATATTGCGCTTGATTATCCTGTCGATACTATGGCCTCATGTGTTCTAACGAAGCAGCACATACCAACCAGAACAGGAGGAACAGACATGAGCAACATCACCCCCGCACAACAGACCATCCTGGAAGCCGCCGCCGGTCGCGCCAACGGCTCCATCCACCCCCTGCCGGGCAACATCAAGGGCGGTGCCGCCAAGAAGGTGATCCAGGCGTTGCAGCAACAGGGTCTGATCGAAGAGATCGAAACCGACGTCTGGCGCA
>JAMOBH010000488.1:0-2856 GCA_039908085.1 Magnetococcus sp. YQC-5 | reverse complement strand
TGGTCAGGTAGTCACGCAACCGGGGCGACATTTCCTGGTACATGGCCAAATCGGTCAGTCCGATGATCGCATTCATGGGGGTGCGGATCTCATGGCTCATGTTCGCAAGGAATTCAGACTTGTATTTATTGGCCCTGGAGAGCTCCTCAACCTTTCTCTCAACAACTCTGCCTTGTTTTTCCATGATCTTGTTTTGATGATTGATGCGTTTGATCATTTGGTTGAATGCCTCAGCCAATTGACCGATCTCATCCCGGCTTTTCACTGTAATCGCCACATCCAGTTTTCCAGTTCCGGCATCGACCATTGCCTTTTGCAGAACAACAATGGGCCTGGTAAAGCTTCGGGAGACAAACAGGGCAACGATGATGATGCATGCCAATGAGATGCAACCCGCCATCAACAATGGGAACATATCGTCTTGAATCAGTTTATTAAACACATCCAGCGGGATTTTGATTGTAACATCCAGCAAATGGTTGCCATGGGTTCCCAACAAAACATGATCGGTGATGACAATCAAATTATCATCGCGCAATCGAAAGGATGGATCATGCAACTCGGACCCGTGCGCCATCGCAGACTTGCCATCATAACTTGCCGAGAGCAGGAATTTTTTTCCAAATACCATGGTATTGGACAAGTGATCCAGGTAGCCGGTCAAATCTATGTGCATCAAGAAGGCCCCGTGAAATCCACCAATATCCGGATCCTGTTTGACAGCACCCGCAATAAATGTTTGATGACCATTCTGGTATACAAACGGTCCCTCGTGTAATATTCCTTCCTTCTCCTCTCTCTTCAATCTGTTGAAAAGGGCCACTGCCTTTTGATAGAAAACATCCCCTGCATACGGGGTATTCAGATTATATTGAGTTTTCAAACGCCTGTTCTGGCTGATGGAAATTCTTTCCACGCCCTCCTTGTCAAAAAATCTGATGGAGAGGAACAATCCGGGGTGGAGGCTGGAAAATTTTATAAACTGCCTTTCCAGATCCGGTTTGAGCAGGTATGCCATATCGCCTGATGCACGCAACATATCGTCCAGTTTGGTCAGACTGGCCAACAATGTCTCTGTGCCTTGGATGGGGATGGCATAAGATTGACTGAAGTAGGCAATGGCTGAAGACAAGCTGCTTGTTGCCTGGCTACGCATATCTGATTCGATATTTCCTTTCGAGTCAACAATATGGATATATGCGAAGAGCACCATGGTGGCGGTAGTGATGCCAATAAACCAGAAAAACAGTTTATAAAAAATGGACAGTCTCGGTTGTTCCATTGCGAAGGAGTCTCTCCTTTTTTAAAATCAACAGCAACAGCAACAGCAAAACCCTGGGGGATGAATCCCCCAGACCCCCTCTTTTTTTTATAATTCAAAAAGATGAAAAAAAAGGGTGGGGGGGTCTGGGGGGCGGTTCCCCGCCCCCCAGGAATGCACTGATCTTTTTTATCGGATTTCCGGGTATTGCGCCAGGGCTTTGGATGTTTCAATGATCTCCTCGATCAACGGATTGTCCTGAATACCCTGTGCCAGTCCCAACATGCGTGCCCTCTCCCGATTGAGCATCAACTTTCCTCTCCCGGGTGCAAAGGGAGTCATCGTTGCTGGCTTGGCACCTTCGGAGAGTATTCGGTGGGCCATGCGAACTGCTTCATAACCTTGCATGAATCCAGAATCGTTCACAGCAAGCAGAAACCCCTCTTCGATAAACTGTTTTTCTGGGGTAATATCCGGTTTCTTGATATTCCGCAAATACCAGGCTCCCAGTTCAAACGGTTCCACAGGGCGACCTTTTTCATCCTTGATGGTGTTGTGGTTTACGACGAAAAATGCATCGGCAGTTTTTGCCAGTTCCATTGCGCCCGCTTTCCATGCGGATTGAGAATTGGTCATTACGGTCCCAATGATTGTGACCGGAATTTTGCCTTGCTCGGCCAACTGCTGAACATTCTTTGCCTTTGCGCGTCCCGTCTCGGAGTCGTCCGAGAGGATGGCCATGGTTTTGATCTCTGGCAACAATTTCAACAAAAAGTCCACCCCTTCTTTTGAATAACCTGGCTGATAGACACCTGTCACATTGTGCCCTGGTTTTGCAATCGAATCGACCAACCCGTATTTATCTGGTCGAACATCCACCCCCCAAAAAACGATTGGGATCTGCGTATCAATGAAATGGTTGCCGATATAATTTGCAGCATTATCATCTCCCAACAAGATGATATCCGGATTGAATTTCTCCACGACATCGGTCACGTTTTTGGTCGTTTGGGCAATATCGGCCAGGGAGTTTTTCCGCTTGGTGTCCATCCACATCTTCTGGATAATGGCTTTGGAAGTCTCAACATAATCATCCTTTGTGTAGCGGGCAGCCTGACTCTTGTCGTCCATGTAACCAAATCCGAGCAATGCAGCGCACACCCCCTCATTGGTATCCTGGGACCAAAGATACTCCCTGTGATAACTACTCACAACCATGATGCGCTTTTTTATCCCAGCCTGTGCATCATGCCAGCCATTGGATGACACAATCCCAACCATTAAAAACATAAAAATTATACGCTTCATAACGAGCCCCCTCTTGCACATTGAATGTTTATCGAGCCAACCTGAAACTCCTCATTTGAGATACCACGCCACCAGTTAGAATATGACGGCCTTCGGGCAAGAAGACAAAACCCTGGGGGATGAATCCCCCAGACCCCCTCTTTTTTTTTATAATTCAAAAAGATGAAAAAAAAGGGCAGGGGGATTGGGGGGCGACTCGAAGCCCCCCAAGGTCTTGGTTTTGTCGAGTAGACCGGTTACTCCTGAGGCTATAGGTCGAGGTTTGTTTTCTCCGTTTCTGCCCAGTT
>JAMOBH010000487.1:0-2857 GCA_039908085.1 Magnetococcus sp. YQC-5 | reverse complement strand
TGAATCACTACACACAGTCTTGGCTTGTTTCTTCGCAACATTATAGAATGGCCTTCGGGCAAAAAGTCAAAGGCAAAACCCTGGGGGATGAATCCCCCAGACCCCCTCTTTTTTTTAATAATTTTTAAAATAAAATCAAAAAATCAAAAAATAAAATCAAAAAATTAAAAAAAAGGGTGGGGGGTTTGGGGGGCGGTTCACCGCCCCCCAAGGTTTTTTTATTCAGGAGCCAGCGCGATTCATGGAGAGTTGCTGCTGGGCAGCGGCGGAAAGGGTGACTCGGTAGGCTGACGAGCGTACTGGCAAGGTATTGTTTTCTCCCAGATTGGGATTATTTTTATCCCGAATGGCAGGCACCTGGGAGCGGCCATCTTTCTCGCGGGGTTGTTGTTGGAGCTGAGTAGCGGTTTGAACCGCACGTTGAATCAAGAAACCGGCAGCTGTAATGAGATCCATGATGGAGACTCCCTAAGGCAAGGAGATGGTTATTAATAAAAGGGTCAAAAACCTTGCGGGACCCTTGAGTTGATTGTGTTCGTAACTGTGTTGCCATATACCAAGCAACATTTATGCCACAAAAATGTAAATGGGAACCGCAAATGAAAAGAGGAGATGCTGAAGCCGTGTTGACAGTTGGGGTTGAATTGGGCTAAAAAAAGGGTATCATGTGATATTTAGTGAATTCTGTGAGTGCCAACCCGTTCAAACAGGAGTCCTGGCCATGCTGTATGTGCGTTTTGTTCCACTGATGATGGCGTTGTTTATGGGGGGCATGGTGCCAGCTGGACTTCTCCATGCGGATCATGTCTCCTTTGCGGCCACCATGCTGGACAAGAGTCCCGATCCCATCAACCAGAAGTTCAGGGAGTTGCTCAATCAGAATCAGATCGAACCGTTGCGGGCTTATATTGCTTCCGGCGTGAATATCAATACTGCGGATGCCAAACGGGTCAGTCCGATTCACTACGCAGCCTATATGGGGCACGTGGAAGCATTGAGGCTGCTGATCAATAAAGGGGTTGATTTGAAGGCGGCTGCCTTTGGTGGATGGAGTGCCCTGCATTATGCGGCTTTCAGGGGTCATGTTGAAGCCGTCAATCTTCTGGTGGCCATGGGGATTCCCATTGATGTGCCGGATGTTGGCGGAGAATCACCGATTTTTTACGCCATTGAGGCGGGTCAATTGCCTGTGGTGCAATGGTTGATTGAACATGGGGCCAATCTGCGCCATGCCAACAACAAACAAGAAACCCCTTTGTCCAGGGCCGAGCATGCCAGCAAGCCTGTTGCTGACTATCTTCGGGGGCGTGACACCTCAAAGCCCACCTCAAAGCCAGTGGAGCAAAAAGGCACTTCCCATGAAGGTCACCATGAACATCAAAAAACGCCTTGATCACCATGGACCTCAAAAAATCTCTTGACAGAAATTGAAAATGCTGTAAACTGATCAGGATTCAACACAATTCCCCGGTAGCTCAGTTGGTAGAGCAGGTGGCTGTTAACCACCTTGTCCCTGGTTCGAGTCCGGGCCGGGGAGCCAGAAAAAAAAACAAGACGGCCACTCGCAAGGTGGCCTTTTTGGGTTGTGGATGAGGCAGGGTTGGCTGGGGTGCATGGCATCAACAATCTGTCGTAGAAGCTCATTCGGGAATATATTGAACCCATGAACACTATGCTTGAAATCCAGATTTCAGTTGCTCTTGACATCAAAAAAGAGGGGAATTGGTTTGTGGCTTGGTCTCCGGTTTTGGATGTTTCCAGCCAGGGACGTACCGAAAATGAGGCTTATGAAAATGCCCAGGAGGCTTTGCAATTGTTTCTGGAAACGTGCTTGGCCATGGGAACCTTGAATCAGGTTCTCAAAGCGCGGAGATTGCAACCGTCCATGGAAGCCGATGCGGGGTTCTATGGTTCTCGCGTGATTCGTATTCCTATTCCAATGATCCAAGCGTCGCATGCCGAAGCTGTTGCCGGTTGATTGGCGCATTCTGGAAGCTGTTTTTGAAGCAGATGGCTTTGTTTTTGAACGGCAACGAGGGTCTCATCGGGTGTATGTCAAGTTTGGGCTGCCACGTCCTGTAGTCATTCCTGTGTATGATGAAGTCCCCATATTCGTGATCCAAAATAATCTCCGTACTGCTGGGATGAAGAGGGCAACCTATTTTCGTTTGCTGTCTAAAATAGTCAATTGACCATGCTCCCCGCACTTCTTTCCGCCACCTTCCATATCGTCCTGTATCAACCTGAAATCCCTCAGAACGCAGGAGCGGTGTTACGTACCTGTGCGGCGGCGGGGTCTGTTTTGCATCTGATCGGACCATTGGGATTTCGTTTGGATGCCGCCGGGGTGCGACGGGCTGGCATGGATTACCGGGAGTGGGCCATGGTGCAACGTTGGAATGACTGGAGCGCGTTTCAGGCTGGAGTGCCAACAGATGCGCGTTTGTTCGTGGCCACCACCAAGGCCACACAGAGTCATGTGGCGTTTCGTTATGAGATTGGCGATTGGTTTTTGTTTGGTGCTGAAGGGAGTGGGGTGCCACCAGAGATACTGGCAACTTATGCGCAACGGTTGGTGCGTATTCCTATGGTCACATCAGCTCGCAGTTTGAATCTGGCGCAAAGTGTCGCGGTGGTCTTGTACGAGGCGTTGCGACAGACTGGTTTCCCTGGGTTGAATGGGGCGGTCTGAAGAAAATCAGAACTGGATCTCATTCGGGCAACAAGTCAAAGGCAAAACCCTGGGGGATGAATCCCCCAGACCCCCTCTTTTTTTTAATAATATAAAAAAAATAATAAAATAAAAAATAATAAAAAAAAAGGGTGGGGGGTTTGGGGGGCGGTTCACCGCCCCCCA
>JAMOBH010000486.1:0-2873 GCA_039908085.1 Magnetococcus sp. YQC-5 | reverse complement strand
AGATGCCGGTAGAGTTCGCGGCGTTTAAAAATTTCCGCGACTCGATTCATGACACGGGCCTCCATGCTGGCCTCTTTGCTCTGCTGGATATGGCCCGCATTCTGAGCGAAGGGACGGATGCCCTGAAACTGGGCTTCGGCAAACTGGGCAGCAATCCCGCCATGGCCGAGGATGATGCCCTGGCAGTGCGCAAATCCGAGCGCAACGTGGAAAAAGCATACCGCAAGGCCCTCAGCACCCTGTTCCAGGCGGAACCCCATGTCGTCCATATCCAGCAGAGCAAAGAGGCCAGCATGGAGGCCCGTGTCATGAATCGAGTCGCGGAAATTTTTAAACGCCGCGAACTCTACCGGCATCTTTCCAATGCAGGCGATCAGGTGGCCAAGGCCGGATCTGTCCTGCACGATATCGTGGTACAGGTCTCTTAAAGGAGCATTGACGATGAGTGGTACTTCGACACATGGCAAAACCCAGGATACGTTGGGCGATGCCCCTCCGGCCTCTCTGCTGGATAGATTCCTGGCAACCCTTTTTCCCAAGGTGCCGGACTTTTTCGGCCTGCTGAACGACCAATGCGCAATCGCCGCACAAACCATGGAGGCACTGGTGGCCTACATGGAGCAGGGAGACGCCAAAAAAGCCCTCTTGATCCGTGAATTGGAAAAACGGGGGGATGAGATCAAGGCACGCAATTTTTCCATCCTGGCCAAGGCTTTTGCCACCCCACTGGATCGGGAGGATATCTATCGGGCCATTACCAGTATCGATATGATTCCCAACTATGCCAAAACCACCGTGCGGGAAATGGAGTCCCTGCGCCTGGCCCCCGACGCACACATGTTGAAAATGGTGCAGACCATGAAAATCGGCGTCGATGCCCTGCAACGCGGCTTCGCCAAACTCTCCTATGATCCACTGGGAGCAGTCGAGGACGAGCGGGCAGTCCAACTCTCAGAACACGATGTGGAAACCGGTTACCGGGAGGCATTGATGGCCTTGCTGGATGGAAATGCGCTGGCACAACAAAGAGCAGAAAACCCGGAGGAGGGGATTGAAACGCGTCTGATGATGCAAACCATTGAACTCTTCAAATATCGCGAGCTCTATCGCCACCTTTCCAATCTGGGCGACCAGATCGCCATCGCCGGCACCGTACTGTACGACATCATGGTGCAGGTCTGATTTTTAAAGGTCCCAATCCAGGAAGGCGGAAAATCGTCTTCCTGGACCCCTCATTTCTCCTCCGACCGACATGTATCACCCATGGTCATGGCCAATGTGGTTTTATCCGGGTTTTTCGGCAAAACTGCCACGAAAATGGCCCGTCCAGGCTTTGGTCACACCCATCAAAAAAAAATACCCCCCTATCCGATTGATCACAACTTCCATGGATGTCGATAATCCAGAGAATTTGATTGACAATGGGACTTTGAGCAACATACACTGAAGGCGCAGGTGGAGAGATTGTCGTTTTTCGCCTCCCGGGTGATCGGGTTGTTGTCGTGCGGAATACCAGGGAAGGCGGGTGAACGGAAGTGAGGGAACTCGTTTTTGTTGGAGAGTAAAATCACTAAATTCATCACTGTTTGTAATTATTGTTGTTTCTGCGCTCTGTGGCGTGGAGACTTCTCGTTCCTGGGGTGCTGCTGGCAGTTGCAGGGGATGGCGTCCTTGTTTTTTATTGTTGTTCCGCTGTATTTATCTTTAGATGGGGGGATCAGTGCATGTATCCAATCCGCGCGATTTTTTCCGGCGGAACGCGTGGTGCGCGTTTCGTGTTGCCCTTTCCGTTTCAGAATTGTTGTTTTTTGCCGTAGCCTGTTCTCCGTCTATCGGTTGCCTGATCCGGTTTGTTGCCGTGTATCCAGGAGTTGCCTTTTTTAGGAGGTGTGAATAGCCCATGGCCTGTACTGACGTTTCCATCGCATTTTCTTCTGCGACTCTCCGTTGGATGATGTCCAGCATGCTCGGTGCCTTGACGGAAACCAGGCCGGGTCTGCAGTTGTCGCGGCGGTTGACGAAACAGCGGGTCATCTTCCGCATCGGCCAGTGTGTCGCACCCCTTTGTGCAGGAATCACTTTTCCCAATGGTGTCGCCGATCCATTGGATACCAGCCGGTATGACCGCAGCAGGGGGGCGTAGCTCATGGCTTTCACCAGTGGCAGTTCTTCCGCATTTTCGTCGAATACAACAGGAGATCTGGATACCGGACTGACCTCCGCTACCCTGTCTGGACTGGGTACCGATATACTGGACGGTTTGACGTCAACCCAATTGATCAGCTTGGCCGATACCCAGTTGGATGGCTTGACCTCCCAGCAACTTCTCTCTCTGGCGAATACCCAGTTGGATGGTCTGCATTCCACTGGTTTGCTCAGCCTGGCGGGGACACAGTTGGATGCGCTGACTGCGCAAAATCTGGTGGCGTTGACGGATACCCAGTTGGATGGTCTGCACTCCAGCGGCCTGCTCAGCCTGGCAGGAACCCAGTTGGATACGTTGACCTCGCAGCATTTCACGGCGTTGGCGAACACCCAGTTGGATGGCCTGCACTCCAGCGGCTTGCTCAGCCTGGCGGGCACCCAATTGGATGCGTTGACTGCGCAAAATCTGACGGCCTTGACGAATACCCAGTTGGACGGCCTGCACTCCAGCGGCCTGCTCAGCCTGGCAGGGACGCAGTTGGATGCATTGACCTCGCAAAATCTCACGGCCTTGACGAACACCCAGTTGGACGGTCTGCACTCCAGCGGCCTGCTCAGTCTGGCAGGAACCCAATTGGATGCGTTGACTGCGCAAAACCTGACGGCGTTGACGAACACCCAGTTGGATGCTCTCCATTCGAGTGGATTGCTGACGCTGGCGGGAACCC
>JAMOBH010000118.1:0-14943 GCA_039908085.1 Magnetococcus sp. YQC-5 | reverse complement strand
TGTGTATGATTTCGAGATTGATGACTTGCGCAAACAGTGTTTGTTGCATGGTTTGGATGATATTGATCTTACCATGAAACATGGGGGAGAGATTGAGGCTTTTGAGCAGGAACGATGCCGTGTGGCACCATGGGTTTGTCTCTCTTCTGGGCTTGCGTAAACTTAAAGTGTGGGGGGGCCGAAGGCTTCCCCTTTGGTGGGGTTTGGGGCGAAGCTCCAAGGAATCTTTTTCACAAAAGCTTTCCCGTCTGATGTGTGAAGTTCCAAGGAATCCATTTCACAAAAGCTTTCCCGGATGACGTTGGGAAGCTTCAATCAACAATCTTCACAAAAGCTTTCCCGATGGAAGTGGAAGGCCGGTTTCCATTCAAGAAGGATGAAATAATGAGCAAGACAGTATTGTTGTTGCCAGGGGATGGCATTGGTCAGGAGATCATGGCCGAGGCGGTGAAAGTTCTGGAATGGTTGGGCAAGCATGGTCTGGTGGATCTGCAATGGTCTGAGGGCTTGATTGGCGGGAGTGCCTATGATCAGGTTGGCACGCCTTTGCCTGAGGAGACTCTGTCCAGGGCCAGGTCTGTGGATGCTGTTTTGTTGGGGGCTGTGGGAGGGGTCAAGTGGGAATCCCTGGATTATTCGGTGCGACCGGAGCGAGGGTTGTTGGGGATTCGCAAAGGGTTGGATCTGTATTGCAATTTGCGGCCTGCCCAGGTGTTTCCTCAATTGGCTACGGCCTCCACCCTCAAGCCGGAAGTGGTGTCCGGGATTGACATCATGGTGGTGCGGGAACTCTCTTCCGGGATTTATTTTGGTGAACCCAGGGGAGTGGAGACCTTGCCCGATGGACGTCAACGTGGGGTCAATACCTTGGTGTATTGTACGGACGAGATTCAGCGGGTGGCACGCCGTGCTTTTGAGATCGCCCGGCAGCGTCAGGGTCGGCTTTGTTCGGTGGACAAGGCCAATGTGTTGGAGTCCACGGAATTGTGGCGTAAGGTTGTGACGGCCATGGGGGCGGATGACTACCCGGATGTGGAGCTTTCCCACATGTATGTGGACAATGCGGCCATGCAGTTGATTCGCAATCCTCGGCAGTTTGATGTCATGTTGACCACGAATATGTTTGGAGACATTTTGTCGGATGAGGCCAGCATGTTGACGGGATCCATTGGCATGCTTCCTTCAGCCTCGTTGGGGGATCATGCGGCGTTGTACGAACCGATTCATGGTTCGGCTCCTGACATTGCGGGTCAAGGGATTGCCAATCCATTGGCCATGATCCTTTCAGTGGCTATGATGTTTCGTTACACGTTGGGGCAGCCTGATGTGGCGGAGCGGATTGAACTGGCGGTCAATCAGGTACTGGATGCCGGGTTGCGTACCCCGGACATCATGCAGCCTGGCATGAAAAAAGTGGGAACCGTCAAAATGGGTGAGGCTGTGGTGGCGGCATTGAAAGTGTGATCCCCCCCCCAAAAAAAAAAGAAATTAAAAAAAAAAGGGTGGAGGGGTCTGGGGAGGGGGTTCACCGCCTCCCCAGGAAGTGTTTTCTGCGGAGGGCTATGAACGAACCAATTTCCATGCGTTACGACACCACGATCAAAGTGCTTTTCAAGGCACTGCCACAAGTGCTGCTCAAATTGTTGGCGGGTCAGGAGGCAACAGAACTGCTGACTGTGGAATACCCATCAGTGAAAAAAAGAGTGCCGGATCTGGTGGTTCGTTTGCTGGATCAATCCATTTTCCACATGGAATTGCAAAGCGATGTTGAAAAAGCGATGGATTGGCGTATGTTGGAGTATTGTGGTCTGATACGTCAGACTTATCCAGATGCCAGATTGATTCAGATGGTATTGTATGTTGGTTCTGGAAAGCCCAATTTTTCAACCCTCATTGATGAACCGATGCTGCATTTTCGGTATCTCCTTAAAGATATACGAGATATTGATTGTTGTGTACTGCTGGCCAGTCCGTGTTTGGAGGAAAATCTGCTGGCTGTTTTGTGCAAAATGGAACAAGAACGGGAGACCATTCGGGAAATCATGACCAGAATTGCGGTGCTGCCGCCGAAAGAGCGAGCCGATGCGCTGGAAAAATTGGTTATTTTGTCTGGATTACGCAAATTGGAAACCGTTATTATGGAGGAAGTAAAAGAAATGGCTATTTCAATTGACGTGATGGAAAATGCGTTTTTGCGTGATCTGTCTGTAAAAGCTGAGCAGAAAGGCCGTAAGGAAGAGGCCGCTTCCATGCTGTTGGAATTGCTTGTTTGCAAATTTGGTCAAGTTGCGGAGTCCGTGATTGCACAAGTTACTGGCGCAGAAAGAGAGGTTATCGAAAAATGGAGTAAAAAGCTCCTGTTCGCCCATTCTTTGGATGACGTGTTCGCGTCTTGATCGGTTACTTGCCGAACATTTATGCTTGTCGTGGTTAAAAATGCGTTGTTTGTGACGTGATGATTGGGTTGGGGGTTTGTTTGCCCCTTGATAAAACACATGGATTGGCAACAGGAATGTTTCAATGGACCTATACAATGTCGCCATTGTCGGGGCTACCGGCAACGTGGGTCGGGAGATGCTCTCCATTCTTCAGGAGCGGAAGTTTCCGGTTGGGGAGTTGCATCTGCTTGCCTCCGAACGCACAGCAGGAAGCTGGATGGAATTCCGGGGTCAGGATGTGCTGGTCAAGAATTTGGCGGATTTTGATTTCACGGGTGTGCATATCGGCTTGTTTTCTCCCGGCGGGGCGGTTTCGGCCCAATATGCCCCCAAGGCTGCCGCAGCCGGTTGTGTGGTGGTGGATAACACCTCCCATTTTCGCATGGATCCGGATGTCCCGTTGGTAGTCCCCGAAGTCAATCCAGAGGCGATTGCCGGTTATCGAAAAAAAGGGATCATTTCCAATCCCAATTGTTCAACCATTCAGATGGTGGTGGCCTTGAAACCGATTCATGACGCTGCCCAGATTCTGCGGGTGGTGGTTTCCACCTATCAGGCGGTCTCCGGGGCAGGCAAGGCAGCCATCGACGAGTTGATGGAACAGACTCGCGCCTTTTATATCCCAGGCATGGATGCCCCGCCGAAAAAATTCATCAAGCCCATCTCCTTCAATCTCATCCCGCAGATCGATGTCTTCCTGGAAAACGGATACACCAAAGAAGAGATGAAAATGGTTCTGGAAACCAGGAAAATTTTGGATCCGGCCATTCGTGTGACTGCGACCGCAGTACGTGTACCCGTGTTCAATTCTCATTCCGAGTCGATCACCATCGAGACGCAACGTCCCCTCTCCCCGGAGCAGGCCAGGGCGATCCTGTCAGCGGCCCCAGGTGTGGTGGTGGTGGATGATCCGGCCAATGGTGGCTATATCACCCCACGGGAAGCCGCAGGCTGCGATGCCACATTTGTTTCCAGGATTCGTCAGGATTTCAGTGTGGAGCATGGCCTGCAAATGTGGGTGGTTTCGGACAACTTACGCAAAGGGGCGGCTCTCAATGCCGTGCAGATCGCAGAGATCCTGATTCGTGATCATTTGGCCTGACACCAGATCTGGCGGCACGAACCAGTTTTTTCTTGGATTGGCGTGGTTCTTGCAAAAATTTCAAGACAATAATCCCATTGTCTGCCGATTGATCAGGTGATCATGATTTGCACTCCGCGTTATCCAACTGTTTTGAGGCGTTTTTCATGGTTGCGTGCCGCAGCTCTGGTCTCGCTGACATGGACTCTCATCACCCCTGGTCGGCTTGAGGCCTTT
The DNA here is from genome assembly GCA_039908085.1 of Magnetococcus sp. YQC-5. Classification (GTDB taxonomy): domain Bacteria; phylum Pseudomonadota; class Magnetococcia; order Magnetococcales; family Magnetaquicoccaceae; genus Magnetaquiglobus. The sequence goes on along the minus strand of JAMOBH010000118.1, from coordinate 11,187 downwards.
GCCCTGGGTGAGTTGCGGGTTCTCAGCGCGTTGGGAGAGCCTTTCTTGGCTGAAATCCCGTTGTCTTTGGCCCCGGATGAAACGGCCAAAACACTTGAAAAAACTCTGGATATCTCCATTGCCCCCCCCTCTGACTACCAGGTGATGGAATTGCCTCGTTCCATGAGTGTCACGGATTTGACTCTGAAACTGGCAGGAACAGGTCAAGAGATGCGCGTCGTCGTGCAAGGCAATCAGGCCGTGCGGGAGCCGTTTTTCAATCTGTTGGTCAAGAGCGTCATGGGGTATGGTGCCCATTATCGCGCCTATCGCGTTTTTCTTGATTTGCCTTCGACGGGGTCATCCAGAAAAATGACCGCGACGCTGCATCCAAAAGAGGCTTCGCCATCGTCCCTCTCCTCTGTCCCGGCAGCCGCCGCATCCGCCCCAGCATCATCCGCCGCATCCGCCCCCTCTGTGACTGGAACAGCCGATTCCACTCAGGTCAGGGCAACTCAATATGGCCCAGTCAAACCTCATGAAACCTTGATGCAAGTGGCCAACAAGGTTGGCATTCCTCCTGGGATGGTCGTGCAGCAGGTCATGGCCGCCATCTGGTCGGCCAATAAAACCAAATTCACACAAGAAAATATGCATGGCATGCCGGTAGGCGTGGTACTCGAACTTCCATCACCCGAAGAGATCCAGCGTTACACGGTCAATGAGGCGCGTACCCTGGTCAGGAATCAGCACACGGCTTGGTTGAATCGCACCTCTTCCGGGACACAACGTCCCCCAGCAGATGTGCAACAGACCAAAACCACGACCGCCAAGCCCACAGATGGGGCAGCTCCCAAGCCCACAGATGGGGCTGCGCCCAAGCCCACAGATGGGGCAGTTCCCATTCAGGGCAAACCAGCACCAGCCCTCCCCAAAACTCAGGCTCAAGGGAAAGGTGTGGAGTACGGTTTGCGCTTGACCGTGGAATCGGCTCCCAAGGAGTCCCCTCCCCAGACCTCGCCCCAGGTGGATACGTCGGCCCCCAAGCCCGATGCCGAGTCGGATCTCTCGAAGCGGTTGGCGGATATCGTGCAACAATTGAAAGAAATGACGGATCGCTTCAATGAGACGAATCAGAAACTGCTCAAAAGTGAAGCATCAAGGGATGATTTGAGGAGGCGTTTGACCGCTGCCAATGAGCGCGTGCAAATGCTGGAACAGGCACAGTTGGATGCGCAGTGGAATTGGCCGTTGTTGGGTGGAAGTGTTGGCTCTGGGGTTCTGGTGGCCGGGGCCATGACCTGGTGGTTGCGTCGCAGGAGAAAAGAACCGCTCCGGCAGGTGGATCCGCCTGTTTTGGATGCCCATGTCTCCCCTGAGCCGCTCTCTGTGACACCTTCCTCCTCATTGACCCTGCAAAAAGGTGTCAGCGCAGTTGGCATCGGGGTGGGTCAGATGGCATTGGCAGCTTCGGTTGCATCTTTGGCCGGGACTCGTGTGGGAGAATCGGGCCATGGCCCTGGCCATACAGAAGCAAAAGACCAGGAAGACAATGAAGAGGATCTCGAAGAGGATGTCGTGGAAATCTCTGGCCCCATCCATCTGGAGAGTGTTCCATCCCAACGGGCAACCCGTTTTATGGATCTGGTCAGTTTGGATATGGACGAATCACCCTCTTTTGGCGCAAAACCAAAGGGTGATGCTCTCCTTGCCTTGGGAGGCCTTCCAGACGAAGCAGCAGCAGCCCTGCCTTTCGAGGGATTGGAGATTGGCAGCGAGTTGGATGAAGAGATGCCTCCTTTGGAAAATCTGGAGAGTGACCTTGATCTCGATGAGGAGTCGGTGGACTCTTTGTTTGGTGGCATTGAAATCAGCCATGGCGCAGACGAAGGAGCCAGTACCCATGGTCTGGAGAAGGATCAGGAAGAACCGCTTGCAGGTGGCATCGAAATCGGCGATGCACTGGATACGGGTCTCTTGAATTTGTTCAGTCTGGAGTCTGGCGATGACAAGGAAGCCAGGCAGACCGGGGGGGCGGTGACGATACATCCTGGACATGAAGAACTGGGAGATTTGGAACTCATTCAGTTCAGTCTGGATCTTGGATCGGATCACACCTCGCAGGAGTTGACTGGAGGTGTTGGCTCTGGAGCGGCTTCGACCCCTTCTGACCTTGACGGGGCATTGGAAATTGTCGAGTTTGATTTGCCGGATCTCGACATCGAAACAGATTTGGGGTCTGATCACGCCTCGAAGAAGGTGGCCGGAGGTGGTCCCACTGTTGCGGCTTCGACCCCTGCTGATTTTGACGGGGGATTGGAGATGATCGAGTTTGATTTGCCGGAGCTTGACCTCCAAGCAGATCTCAATGGCAAAACTGGTGCAAGATGAAACAAATATCCTGTAATGCCCGGTATCTGATTGTCTTGATGGGTTGGTTGATGTTTTACATGCCCAGTGAGGCGGTGGCGTTTTCCATGACCGGACCATTACAGGTCCACAGTACCCTGAACGAACCCTTTTCCGCAGACATTCCGTTTACTTTGGAACCAGGGGAAGATCCCCCACGGGTCCAGGTATTGGTCAGCCTGAATTCGGATTATGTTGGGCAATCCAGTGCCAATGAAGCATCAAGCCGTCTGACCGCCACTCTGGCTTTCGATGACCCGTCATCTGTGAATGGCAGCAAGGGGAAAACCGGTCGGATTCTCATTGCAGGTACTCAGCCAGAAGGTGTCCCCTTCATGACGCTTCTGTTGCGTATTTTCCATCGGGATGTCTCGTTTGTACGTAATTTTTCAGTAGTTTTGGATGCTTTTCCCACCACCGGAATGGAACCGGTTTTTCCAGTGCCATCCAAATCGCCCCAAGTCTTGCCTGTGACTCCAGGTGTGGGGGCCAAGAGCGTCGACAAAGGGCTGGATTGGAGGAGCAATGGCCTGCTTGGGGTCGCGGTGGGCTTGTTGATGGTGGCTGGGAGTGGTTGGTGGGCTGTGGCCCGTTGGCGCAAGCGTTTGAAACCCATGGTTGGCCCCTTGGCCACGCAAGGTCAGGTGTCGGTTGATCTTGCGTCTGTGGCACCCTCACAGATTCCGGTTTCAGAGACCAAGTCAGAGCCGGCGATTTTTGAACCTCTCGATTTAGCACCCATCCAGGAGTCGCATCCAGCAGAATCCCCCGTTTCATTCATTCAGGAGCCGCAACCAGCAAAACGCCCGGTTTCACCAGTACCCAATCCGCAACCATCGGAACGCACGGTTTCACCAGTATCCAATCCGCAACCATCGGAACGCACGGTTTCACCAGTATCCAATCCGCAACCATCGGAACGCACGGTTTCACCCGTGCACAATCCGCAACCATCGGAACGCCCGGTTTCACCCGTGCACAATCCGCAACCATCGGAACGCCCGGTTTCCCCAATCCAGAAGCCCCAGCCAGCAGAATCAGGTGTCGGCGCGACAGGGGGGCGGATCGAGCCGATCATGGATAGCATTTTTGCTGTTGCCGGACCGTTGAATGCCTCAGACCTCCGTGCCTTGGGTCAGGAAGTCGGCATGAGCGTTTTTCATTCACTGGATAAGCCCGTGATCGGGGATACGGAATATTCCGGGATTTTGGCTGCCGCTTCCAAGAGTGGCTTGTCGTTGTTGAAGGATGAGGCTGATCCGTATGATCTGGACCAGGAACTGGCTGCCATTGGAGACTATGCGCAAGATCCCCTGTCGGATGGGGAGTCGGTCGGCTCCTGGGCACAGGAGTCATCGACCTTGGCATCCATTGGACCGTTTGAGGTTTCCACGCAAGCGGTCAAGGATTTCTGGTCCATGTCCGCAGGTGAACTGGACTTGGATGAAGCCATGGACTCAATCTCTTCGTTTCACAACACCTCGGATGAGCAAGAGCCTGCTTTTATGCAAACGTCCCATCAGACGCCTCCTGACCCCCTTGATCAGGAAGAAAGGAACAGGCGGAATCGCATGTCCGAAGAAGAGCGCGTAGAGGCCTTGGAATTTGAACCTTATGACCTCGATGACAATGAACTGGTGCTGCGTCCCCCAACCCCGCCCCGTAAGTCAACTTTCGAAACGTGACATACCAAAACGTCAAACACCAGGATCCGGTTTTTTTTTATGGATTGGGTGTTGTCCCATCTCTCCTCGTGATGCTGCCCCGTGACCCCGCCTCGTGATCCAACAGGCAAGTTGCTTGCTTTTGGAATGCTGTTGCCGATCTTGATGTCTGCGCCGGTTTTCTCCCCAGTCTGGCTGGCTGGAACGGCGTTGGTGTTGCTCTCTGTGTTGGCTCTTTCCCTGCCCTTGGCATTGGTGGGGCGCGGCTTGTGGCGTTTGCGTTGGCTGTTTCTGGCCTTGCTGTTGACTCATGGCTGGTTCACTCCAGGAGTCCCCTTGTGGTCGCCAGGACCGGCTTTGACCCGTGAAGGCCTTCTGGCCGGGGGAGAGCAATCCTTGCGTTTGTTGTTTATGGCTCTTTTGGCCTGGACTCTGATGCGTTCCACAACCCCCATGCAATGGGTGGGCGTCTTTTATCGGGTGTTGGGGGGCTGGGAGCGGTTCGGAGTGCCAGTGCGACGGGGGGTGTCCATCTTGGCGTTTTCTTTGGCCAGTTTGCCCAGGCTTTTGGCGGAAGCCAACCGCGTACAAGAGGGTATGGCCTTGCGGATTCATACCAGATATTTTGCTCGCAGCAGGCTGGAGCGTTTGGCGTTTGTCGGTGAGGTGGTGTTGTTGCGGGTGTTGTGGGATGTGCGACAACGGGAAGAGGGACTGCGGGCCAGGGGGTTTGTGGACGGTCTCCCCCCAGTGCGTCTGGTGGTCGTCGGAAGCGGTTGGCGGGAATGGGGAGTGGTCTTGCCCCCTGTCGTCCTGTGGGTGTTGTGGTGAGGTGTTTCGGCTCTGGTCGAAAGTGTCTGTCGGTGAGGCAATGCTTGAGAGCTATTGGTGGGATTGAATATGATGGCTTTCGAAAAAAAAAGTTAAAAGCAAAACCCTGGGGGATGAATCCCCCAGACCCACCTCTTTTTTTTTAAAAAAATAATAAAAAAAAAGGGTGGGGGGGTTGGGGGGCGGTTCACCGCCCCCCAAGGTCTTGGTTTTGTTTTCGAAACGATGATCAGGCCCGCATTTCACTCAATGGTGAATAATTGAGCAAAATTGGCGATTTCAAATATTTTTTTGATTTGTGGGTTGCAGTTGATGATTTTGAGAAGTTCTTTTCCTTCAGGTCCATTATGCTCTTTGAGTACCAGAAGCATGCCCAACGCAGAACTGTCCATATAGTTGACTCGTTTAAAATCAATAATATATCGAGTTTTGGGGGGTCTGTTTTTGTAGGTTTGTTGGAAAGCTTGATGTTCACTGAAGACAAACCTGCTGTCCAGTGTGATCGTGACTATACCTGAATTTTCTGTTGTTAAGATCGCCATTTTTATGTTTGCTCAGTCAATTATATTATTTTGATTGTTTTTTCAAGTTTAAGTTGTGTCTGTGCGAGGTTACATCATCCATTTCAATCTATCATTTTAACAGTTTGTGAGTCGATATGCAATGCGTGTGATGGGTTTTTGAAAAAAATATCCATCGCATGAAAAGAACCAAACCAAAACCCTGGGGGATGAATCCCCCAGACCCCCTCTTTTTTTTTAATATTTTTAAAAAACAAAACAAAATAAAAAAAAGATTGGGGGAGGATTCACCGCCCCCCAAGGTTTTGATTGTTACGCCGCTTTGTCGTTTTGACCCGGAATTTTGGAGGTTGCCTGCAACATGCTGAGTTCGGTGGGGGAGAAGACCTTGTCGGTGTCCAAGAGGATGACAAAGTGATCCAGTTGTTTGCCCATGCCACGAATGAAGTCGGTGCGCAGACCCGTGCCGATTTTGGGAGGGGGTTCGATCTGATCCGGGGCCAATTCCACCACTTCCTTGACGGAGTCGGCCATGGCCCCGATGACCGTGGTGCCATCGTCCTGGGTCACATCGATGATGATGATGCAGGTGTTGACTGTTTTTTCGCTCCTGGGCATGCCGAATTTCAGGCGCATATCCACCACCGGCACGACACTGCCGCGCAGGTTGATCACCCCGCACATGAAATCCGGTGTTCGGGGAATTTTGGTCAGTGAAGTGAATTCCAAGACTTCCTTGATTTTGGAGATGTCAATGGCAAACACCTCCTTGGCCAAATGAAAGGTCAGAAACTGAGTTGGTTCAGTGATGCCAGGGACACCCATATGAGTACTCCTTGCCTTGAAAGGGAGTTAAAAGGTTTCGAATTCATCATCCAAATGGGATCCTGATCCCAGGTTCAAATCCATTCCCCCGTCAGATTTCCTGGTGGTGGGTGCGGGCAATGCTTTGGGGGGCTGTTTTTGTTGATAAGCAATCGGAGGCTTCTTGGCACTCTTTGCTTTTTGCGCAGGTCTGCGTTTGGCTGTGGTTTCCTGCTGACCAAGATTGAAGAAAGAGATGGATTGATTCATCAAGTCAGCTTGCGCACTCAGTTCTTCGGCGGTTGCGGCCATCTCCTCGGAAGCACCGGCATTTTGTTGAATCACCTGGTCAAGCTGCTGGATCGCTTGATTGATTTGTCCAGTCCCCTGGTTTTGTTCCTGGCTGGCAGCGGCGATTTCCTGGATGAGTTCCGCTGTTTTTTGGATATCAGGCACCAGCTTGTTGATGATCCCCCCGGCCCGTTCCGCCACGTCCACGCTGGATGCGGAGAGATGACTGATCTCGCCCGCAGCGGTTTGGCTGCGTTCTGCCAGTTTGCGGACCTCGGCGGCCACCACGGCAAACCCCTTGCCATGTTCGCCAGCCCGTGCGGCTTCGATGGCGGCGTTGAGTGCCAACAGATTGGTCTGTCGGGCGATCTCTTCGATAATGCCGATTTTGGAGGCGATTTCCTTCATGGCCCGGACAGCCTCGGCAACGGCTTTGCCCCCCTCTTCAGCGTCTTTGGCGGCTTTTTGCGAAATGTTCTGGGTCGTATTGGCGTTGTCGGTGTTTTGCTGAATGTTGGAGGACATTTGCTCCATGGCCGAAGAGGTCTCTTCAATGGAAGCGGCCTGCTCGGTTGCACCCTGAGAGAGATTCTGCGCGGAATTCGAGATTTCGTTGCTGCCGACCGAGACCTGTGATGCCGCAACCGAGACATCGCCGATGATCTCCCGCAGTTTTTCCGCCATGCCTTTCAGGGCATTGGCCAGTTGGCCCACTTCATCCTTTTGATTCAGTTGGATGGTGGCGGTCAGGTCGCCATTGGCAATGCGCTGTGCAAAGGCTACTCCCTGGGTCAAAGCTGACACAATCGCACGGGTGAGGAAGTAGGCAATCAGCAGGCCAAGCAACACGGCTCCGATGCTGGCACTGGAGATGAGTGCGATGGCCGAGGTGATTTGTGTGGCCGCCTTTTTTTGTTGACCTTCGATCGTGTCATCGACCTCTTTGTCCGCCTGGCGTCGTGCCGCGATCATTTCCTGTTCGGCCTTGGCTTGCGCCTGGATCGCCTCCATCATGAAGGCCATCTCTTTTTGATATTGCTCAATGCCACTGATGATTTTTTTTGTTTGGTCGATGTTGTTTTGTGCTGTGAAGGTTGGCAACAATTCCTGTGCGATCTTGAGGGCTGCGGCACTCCCTTCCTGGTTGCGTTTGACGAATTTTTCGTCTTTGCCGTTGGTGAGGAAGATCTCTTTCTCGCCGATGCGGGCATCTTTGAAGTGAATCAGCATTTGGGCTGCCTGGGCCGTCTTGTGCGCCCGATCTTCCAGTTTGGCACTCCGTTTGGCCAGGGCCTCCTTGTCTGTGGTATTCGTGTCAGCCTGTTGTGCGAGTAGTTCTTTCAGTTTTTTGGTTTGATCCTCTTGCATGGCCGTCACTTCGGCGCGTACGACATTGTCTGCAATGTCGCGGATGCGGGTCAGACTCTCGTCGCGCTTTTTTGCCAGTTCGACATAGTGCGTAAAGGCTTTGCCATAGGTGCCAGCCTCGGCCATCACTTCGTCCATCTGGGTTTTGTCGGCTGGATCATGGAATTTCTGATCCCGGTCGAGGAGTGCCTGTTTTTTGAGTTCTTCCAGGGCTTTCTGGTTTCCTTCCACGTATTTCATCTCCTTGCGGAGCATGAAATTCTTTTCCGCTTGCATGGCTTCGCCAAGTGTTTCGATCAGGAGGGTCATGTCATGGGTCTGGTCGATGCGATCCGCCAAGCCGGTCAAGCCATTGTAGCCGGAGAGGGCCACGAAAACGGTTAACAGTAACACCAAGCCAAAGCCTAGTCCCAGTTTGATGCCGAGTTTGAGATCTTTCATGTTGGCAGACTCTCTTGATTGAGTTTAAACGTTAGTGTGTGTTTTGTATTTTATCGTGATGACCGCGTCAAGCGCAATAAAAATATACCTGCGCGTCTTAGTCTAAATATTTTATGTGTTCCATGCCTTGCCTACATCTCTGGCACCGTGGAGGATTCTGTAAATTTCAATACCACATTTGACAGGTTTGTACAAGATCAGATAATTACCAGTCGGTAGACAACGGACGCCATTTTCCAATTCTGGACGGGCTTTGCCAATTTTAGGTTGTTCTGCTATTCGGTTGAATGTGTGTGTGATGGCATTAACCCATTCATTTGCACGAGTGATATTATCTTTGGCGATATAGTACCAGATTTCTTCTAAATCTTCTTCTGCACGGGGACTTTGTATTATATATGGCATGACCTTCCCTGTATAAATTTTTCCATACATTTTTGTTTGAAATTTTCAGGATCCCATACCTTCATTGGACCTTTTTTGCCTTCAGCTAATGCTTGACGTAAATATTCAATATATTTTGGGTCATCTTGTTCCTGGTCGTCTGGTATGGAAATGGCTGTCTCAGCAAAGGTTTCGGCAGAATCATATTCTGGCAGATGGTTTGTTACGATTTTAGTGGCATGATCGGATAATGTGATGGTCAATGACATGGTATGGCTCCTGTAATCGATTTTGTCATGATACATTTTGGGTCGATGATGCAACCAGATGTGTTTGTATCGGTTCGTCTGGGGCCACGGCACTTCAGAGTCGTATTATTGCAAGCATCGATTCATTTTTGTCAACCGTTGCCTTGGAATTGGCCAACATACAGATTTTGAGCTTGACAAATGGCACGGGTTTTGTAGATATTGATTTAGTGTCAGGTTTGGGCTGTACCGGGTGCCAGCCCAGTACAGCTTGTTTGTCAGAACCTGGTCAGTAGATCAGCGATTGCGTCCCAGAGTCTTGACAGCAGCTCTAGGACGGCGTAGATGAAGAGTTTCTTCACTGCGCACCTCCTTGTTCCCGGGCGGCCAATTGGTTGCTGGCAACCGCACTGAAGCCGGCCACACGGACAAAGCAAGTGCGGTCGGGGTACAGGGAAAAAACACCCTGTCCAGGATTTGGAGCTTCCAAACAGGGTAACAAAAAAGCCTCTCGGTAGCAATACACGAGAGGCTTTTTAATTGGTATGCTGAACTATAATCAGACGCGCCGTTATCGGTTGATCTGGTTCCAAGATGTGTTACAGTTTTTCCGCCCAGTTTCCGACCAGTGGAAATTTCCAGGCCCGTCCGGCCAGGACCGAGATGATCCCAATGATCGACAAAATCAGGCAGGCCATGGAGGAGAATTTGAAAAACAGCTTTCCTATCGATGGCAAAAACAACGTATAGAGGGCCAGGACTTCCCACATCCAGAGTACGGCTCCCTGACGGGCGTGAAAGCGCATATAGGTATCATCCCGACTGCTCATCATGGGGATCAAACAGAGAACTCCCATATAACTGAACAGGGCCATGGTCCGTGAGAAAAAACCGGCTTTGCGTTGCAGAGTGATGGATTGAGACATGTCCAGATCTCCTTTCTTCTGAAGGGGCTTGGGAGTGTCAATGAGTGGCGAATTGTCGGATTGAGCTGTTGTGGGTTCCAGGTTGGATCACAGAGGTTTTGTGATCGCTCCAGGGTTGGCCCACACAGGTGACAGACCGGGTGAGGCATCCGGCGATACCGGTCACCATGGTCAGCGTGCCCGAAAGAATGGTGCCAACCCCGGAGACCACATTCCATGTGCTGGCACGCAACAGACCTCGCATCCGGGCGGCCATGACGTTTGATTCATGCAAAGGGGCCGGATCAGGCACGGCCACGGACCAGGCGGAATTGACAACGGCTTCCACGACATCGGTCATGGCATTGGCCATGCCAGAGAGCAGATCTTCCACTGGAACCGGGTAAAAAAGGGGCGGTTCAATCACAGTTTGGACGGTGGAATGTGGCGTGGTCTGCATCATTGTCACGTCGGGCGGTTCCATGGTGTGGATTGGAGGCGTCTGCATTTCTGTGGCAAGGCTTGGCGAGGGGGCTGGCACGGGGTCGGGCGTGGTATCTTCCTCACCGATCACGGGGGGATCAAGCTTATTAGCTTCCTCACAGATTACAGGGTGTTCAAGAACGGTCGTTGGTTCGTCGTGGGGGGCAACCTGGGGTGGCAAGGAGGGGGGCAACCACGGATTGGACGTGGTGGTGTCGTGTTGCTGTGGCTCTCTGGCAGCGGTTGATTCGATGATCCCGGTGTCGGTGATCCCGGTGTTGGTCTCTGGCACGGTCGTCTCATCCGGGATCGATTCGGCTTGTGCAACGGATGTTGGTTCGGCTTTTGGTTCCGGGTTCTCCTCGCTGGTTTGCACAGGGGCAGCGGGTTCTTCAAGAGGTTCCGTGGCTGGTGCGAAAACGGGTTCGGATTGAATCGACTCCGTGATGGCCTCCTGGCTGGAAACGGGTTGTTCTGTCAGTGTTTCTTCCTGAGTGGTTTCCAGGGGCGTGGTCGATGGGCTGGACGCGCTGGTTGTTTCTGTCGGGAGTTCCAAAGCAATCAGTTGAGGGGCTGGCAAGGCTGGAAACGTGGTCTCTCCCAGCACCCATTGCACTCCCGTACCAAAAGAGCGTCGCACCAGATCTTCGTATACCCGTTGTCTGGCCGTGAGTCGTGGCAACGAATTTCCATCGATCTCCGGGATGGCAGCCGCAGGCGGCTCTGTTGGCAGGGGGGCCGTGTTTGTTGGCGGTTCTGGCAATGGATTGGTATCGCTCATGGTTTGCGGTTCTGGCAACGGATTGGTATCCATCATGGTTTGCGGTTCTGGCAATGGATTGGTATCGCTCATGGTTTG
>JAMOBH010000117.1:0-14983 GCA_039908085.1 Magnetococcus sp. YQC-5 | reverse complement strand
GGGTCTGGGGGATTCATCCCCCAGGGTTTTGCTTTTGACTTTTTACCCGAAGGGCGTCAAGTTTCTGATTTTTTATTCAGTTCTCCGATAAACTGATCAACTCGTTGCGACACAGTGGTGGAGAGGGCTTTCTCACCCAAGCCACAGAACATGCCAAGCAGGAGTGAAATCTTGAAATCCGTCAGGAACGTGGCCGTTTGCAACCCTCCAAGCTTTATTTCAACCACACCTGCTTTTAAAAGCAACGCGATAAAAATGGTCAGCAGCCCAGTGAAGATAAGCCGGATGGAGGGTTCTGATGCATCTCTGGCAATGAGTTGCAAGGAATCAAGATTACTGGAGGCTGGACTCATAGAGACTGACAACCAGACTCCTGCCATGCATCCAATCCACATGACACCACAATTCATGATTTCTTTGCCCTCGAAATATCCTTTATGGAGGGAGAAAAAACCGATCACCCACACTATAACAACACAAACCAGGGATTGCACGATGGCATGCAAGCCCAGTTTTTTCAAATAGTTCATGCGAATGACTGGTGCTTCCTGGGTATTGATTTCTTTTTTCAAGCTGTCCAAAGCACGTTGTGCCTTCAAGGGCAAAGGATTTTCTCCCATCAACCCCACCTGAGCCAAAGCCAACAATCGATCAAAGTATGCTTGAAATTTCTTGTCTGAGGTATTTTTGAAAATGGTGTGCAGACTGCCAACAGTGGATTCCACATCCTCTCTCAGACTATCCATGTCGGAGGTGATTTTATTGGAATCCAGAATCTGGAAATTGATTTCATAGGCCGTTCTGTCTGCCTCAACAAAATATCCGAAGGTTTTTGTATTCGATACGGGAGATGGTGGTGATGCCGCCTCCAAATTCGCCTGATCGGTCATGGGATATCCTCTTGGTCATGAATGAATGCTGCGCGGACATAAGTGACCCTTGCGCGAACCACGGAAAACACGGAAATATATTTTTCATTTCTTATTTTTTCTTTCTGCTGCTGCTGCCGCTGCCGCCGCCGCCACCAAAAGATCTGTCTATATTGACACCACTCCACTTACGGTTTGACAAAGTTGTTGGATTAAAAACATATCCACAATTTGGACATTTGATCTCCGCAAACAGTTTCTCAGGAACGACCTTGCCTTTGCTAAGATCAAAGTGACATTCCGGGCATTTTGCAGGCATGTTACATCCTCCAGATATCATCCCATACCGTTAACTCACCAAACGACCCACATCAAAGTTTACACAGAATAAATCACAATAAAATCGATTGCAAGTTTTTTTTTCGATAAAATAAAATATTGGATGTGGCTATTGGCGTCATATTACCATCTTGTACATACCAGATTCATTCCAGTAACGCGACGATTATCAATCCAAGATTTAGGATTTGTAGTCATTTTATTATTTTAATAATTAACAAGAAAACAAATCAAAACAAAAAAAATCTCCCGACCCCATCATTATGGGTCAGGAGATTTTTAACATGTTGATGAAATTGAAAATTATTGACTTCGCCTCAGGACATGACCAGAGAGAATGATTCCCTCCACCCCCCAATCATTTCCAGTCCAACCAATGGCCCAATCAGCCACAATCCGCCAAAAACGAATCAAACTCCTCCTCGACAAATACCGGATCCACACTTCCCCCCCAACGGCCATGATAAGCCGCCAACATCCGTTCCGCCGGAGTGATACCCGTTTCAGCAATTTTCACCAAGGGTTTCAAATAAACCGTCTCATCACACCCTTTAGTATTGAGACACCGATGGGCCGTCAAACCATCCACGGCACATGGCAACACATCCAACGCCAAATGCCGCAAATTGCGACCACCTGGAATGGGAGTCCGCAAAGCCAAACGTGGCACTATGGCATGAATCTGCGCCCGCTCCTCAAGCGTCCAATCCTTGACCAATTCCCAACAGGCATTCAGAGAATCTTCATGATACAAGATTCCCTTCCAGAACGCAGGCAAGGCACACAACGTGGCAGAATTGCCCGCATCCGCCCCACGAGTCTCCAGATATCTCTTCAGACGCACATCAGGAAACAACGTACTCAAATGCTGCTCCCAATCGGCCAATGTGGCATACACCCCAGGCAGAGCCGGATGACGACCTGCCAAAAACTCCCGAAAAGGCACCCCCCCGGCATCCTGATAACGCCCATCCCGATACAAAAACAACAACGGGGCATCCAGGGCATAGGCCACATACCGGGCAAAACCAAATCCCTCCTCAAACACAAAAGGCAACCATCCACAGCGATCCGGGTCTGTATGCCGCCAAATCTCCGCCCGATACGAAAGAAATCCCGTCGGCTGCCCGTCAATAAACGGCGAATTGGCAAACAACGCCGTCACCAACGGCTGCAACGCCATACTCACCCGGAACTTGCGCACCATATCCGCCTCGTCGCCAAAATCCAGATTGGCCTGCACCGTTCCAGTACGAGTCATCATGTCAAGACTCAACCGCCCCTTGCCAGGAAGATACCCGCGCATCACCCGATAGCGGCCTTTGGGCATCCACGGAATCTCATGAAACGGCCATTTGGGTTGCGCTCCAATCCCCAAAAAAGCAACTCCCATCTCCTTGCACACCAGACTCAGCTGGCGCAAATGTTCATCAATCTCAAGCTTGGCCGCATGTATGTCCGCCATCGGTGCCCCTGACAACTCCACCTGCCCCCCCGGCTCCAACGTAATCGCTGCGTTCTGCTGCCTCAAGGCCACTGGCCTGCCCCCCTCCTGTACCACCTCCCATCCAAAGCGGCTCGCCATCTCCAACAACAGGACTTCCACTCCTGCCGGACCCTCATAAGGAATCGGTCTCAACCCCTGCTTGAAAAAACCAAATTTCTCATGTTCCGTCCCCACACGCCATTGATCCTCTGGCTTGCCTCCCTCCGCCATCCAACCAATCAATTGCTCCAAAGAAAGTGCTGAATCCAACAGATCAGAATCAGCCATAGCGGCACCAGAATTGCACTGCCAACGTGAAGTTCATTATTTTGACCCTTTGCACCCACCGCCCAGGCGGACTATTTCATGATGAAACCACTTCGTACCATACCAACCATAGTACACCGTCCAGGAGATCCAACCAAGTCCTGGTCCTCTTTGTCATACCCATCACCCAAACAATGTCCCAACCCCCTGATCCGTGAAAATCTCCAGCAGCAAGGCGTGTTCAATCCGACCATCAATAATATGCGCCGCCGTCACCCCTCCCTTGCAGGCTGCCAGACAGGTCTCCACCTTGGGAATCATACCCCCCGTGATGACGCCATCCTTGATCATCTGAACCGCATCCTTGGTCTCAATACGACTCAACAGTTGACCCTCCCGGTCCAGCACCCCGGCAACATCCGTCAACAGAATCAACTTTTCCGCCTGCAACGCCATGGCCACCTGTCCGGCCACGGCATCGGCATTGATGTTGTAAGTCTCCCCCTTTTTGCCGACTCCTACCGGAGCTACCACCGGAATGATGTCCGAACTCTTGAAAAGATTCAACAAACTCGCATCGATCCGCTCCACGTCCCCAACCCAGCCCAGATCAATAATTTCCGTGCTTTCCGTCTCCGGGCCTTTGCGTCGATGCGAACGCTTGCGCGCCAGTATGGTATGACCATCCTTGCCAGACAGCCCAGCCGCACGCCCCCCGTTGAGATTGATGAGATTCACGATATCCTTGTTGATCTTGCCTGCCAACACCATCTCCACCACATTCACAGTCTCCTGGTCCGTCACCCGTTGACCATCGATAAATTGAGGCTTCAAGCCCATTTGCAGCATGGTCTGGCCAATCTGCGGACCGCCTCCGTGGACGACCACAGGATTGATACCCACTTGACGCAACAAAATCACGTCCTGGGCAAACGATTTTTTCAGCGCGTCATCCACCATGGCGTGTCCACCATACTTGATGACGAAGGTCCGACCATCAAAACGACGCATGTAAGGCAAGGCCTCAATAAGAACCCGCGCCTTGTTGACAGAACTGGTCAGTGGCATGATTGCTCCTTGATTCAGCTAAAGATGAACAAAAAAAACATCGATGGCACGGTTTTCCGATTGACCGCAACCATTCAGCAGGCATCATAAATCGAATCGGCTTTCTTTCAACGGATTGGATTTTTTCATGAACATTTTTTTTCCCCATCGGCCAGGCCATGCTCCTGGCATCCGGTTTTTGTCTCTCCTGACTCTCTTGATTGGAATGGGTTTTTGCGCTTCTGTCTGGGCCGAAATCCGCTATGTCACCGACGAGCAGATCAACCTGCGTCGAGGTCCAGGCACCACCTTTCAAGTCGTGCGCGTCCTCAAAGCCGGCGACAAACTGGAATTACTGGAAAACAACAACAGCGGATGGGACAAGGTACGCAGCCAGGATGGCTCCGAAGGGTGGGTTGCCCGTCATGCCACATCCGCCAAAATCCCGGTTGAAATCGAACGCAATCAACTCCGTTCCGAAATCGAGGAACTGCGCGGTAAACTGGTGGCACAGGACAAACTCCAGATGGAGTTGAAACGCATCCAGGAAGTCTCCCGCAACACGTTGCGTATCGAACAGGAAAATCAGGAACTCACCACCAAACTCTCCAGACTGGAAAAAGATCTCAAACTGGCTTCCGATGAAAAACAAATCCTGGAAAAACAATCCGAAACCCTGTTCTTTCTGGCCGGGGCCGGGGTGTTGTTCCTGGGGTATATCACTGGACTGCTCACCAGACGCCGTCGCAAGCCCTCCTCTTACGGCAGTCTTGAATAAAGGCAGGTACTGCTTATGCACTTGAAACTGATCGTCATGACCATCCGGTCTGATCTGAGCGATGAAATGATCGCCGCTGTCAAAAAGGCCGGAGCCACCGGGGCGACCATCATCCCGGCACGAGGCGTGGGCGTCCATTCGTCCAAAACTTTTTTTGGCATGACTATGGACATTCAACGCGATGTCATCTTTTTGTTGGTGGATGACCATTTGATCAAACCCATTCTCAAAACCATCAAAAAAAAGGGTTCTTTTCATCAACCTGGAACCGGCATCGCCTTTGTCATGGATGTGGAAAAAGCCATTGGTTTGGAAAGTCAATTCCACGATTTCATCGATGAGGTATAACTGAATCAACAGTTGACCCAACATGATCACAGCCAATCGGACACTCCTGCATTATGATGTCCTCGTGGTTGGTGCCGGTCCGGCAGGCCTGGCAGCAGCCCTGCGACTGGCACTTCAAAGCCAGGCTCAAGGTCGTCGATTGCGTATCTGTCTGCTGGAAAAAGCAGCCCGTATTGGGGGGCATCTGCTCTCTGGTGCCCTGCTTGACCCTGAAGTCTTGACTGCCCTGCTCCCGGATTGGTCACACAGAAACCCACCTTTGGGCATTCCTGTTCGGAAAGATGCCCTGTATCTCTTCACGGCCCGACGCGCGATTCCCATGCCTCTTTTCTGGGATAACCGCTCATGCCGCCTGATCGCGCTGGGTGGATTCTGCCGTTGGCTGGCAGAAATCGCCGAATCAACGGGTGTGGAAATCTACCCAGGTTTTGCCGCCACCAGACTGTTATGGGATCACGACCGTCTGGCCGGGGTTGGAACCGGAGATCACGGTCTTGACCGTGAAGGTCACCCAACACCCGGATTTCAACCTGGCATTGACATCCGGGCGGATATCACCATCCTGGCCGAAGGATGCCGAGGTTTTCTCTCTGGACAGGTCATCGAACGTCTGGGCTTGGACGCCCATCGCCCGCCACAAACCTATGCCCTGGGATTCAAAGAACTCTGGGAAACCCCTCCGAATCCCTCACACTCCCCTGGTGACATCCTGCACGCCCTGGGCTGGCCTCTGGACCACCAAACTTATGGAGGCGGATTTATCTACCAGGTCTCCAGTGAATGGACTGCGGTGGGTTGGATCATCGGACTGGATTATCAAAATCCTCTGCTCGACCCTTTGGAGAGCTTTCAACGCTGGAAAACCCATCCAATGATTCGCGACCGCTTGCGCCACGGACGACCTGTTGGTTTTGGTGCCCGTACCCTGGTTGAAGGGGGTTGGCAGGCACTTCCACAACTTGTTTTCCCCGGTGGCGTGCTGGTGGGGGATGCTGCCGGCCTGCTGGACGCTGCCCGACTCAAAGGGATTGGCAATGCCATCCATTCTGGTGTGGCAGCGGCCAATGCCGTACTGACTGCATTCAATACCGGGGATTTTTCCACATCCACCCTGCAAGCCTATCCAGATGCCATCCAGGATTCCCTTTGGGGAAAGAAACTGCGGGCGGTTCGCAACGTCCGTCCCGGTTTTTTTTGGGGCATCCCTGCCGGACTGCTCAATGCCGGATGGGAACGCTCCTCTCAAGGCTTGGCTCCCTGGACCCTGCGTTGGCACACTCCTGACCGCTTACGCATGCAGATGGCTGCTCATGCAACCCCCATCCCCCCACTTGAAACCGATGGTCAACTTACCCTGGACCGTTCTTCCCTCCTGGCCTTGAGTGCCCTGACCCATCGTGAAAATCAGCCCATGCACTTGCATGCCCACCCTCCCCAAAGGCCTCTGGTGGAACTGGAACACAACCCTTTTGCCCATCCTGAAACCCGCTACTGTCCTGCCGGAGTATTCCAGATCAAACAGCCCCCTGAGGTTGCCAAAAGCACCCTCATCATGCATACTGGCCATTGCCTTCATTGCAAGTGTTGCGACATCAAAGATCCTATGGATCGCATCCGATGGACGCCTCCAGAGGGAGGCAGTGGGCCGGATTATGGGGAGATGTGAACTGCCAACAAGACAAAACCAACCCCCTCCAGGATGCATCCCAAAACCTGACCTTAAAACAATATTTTATTTCAGAAAACATAGAGGATTTATACTGAGCCTGCGGAACAGTTTGATATATTTTCCCAACAACCGATGCAAAATCATTTTTTCCAATGATTGCATAGGAATCTGATCAATGATCTGCTGCCCGACAAGCAGATGGTGTTTGGCTTGTGCCAGCAGGGAGCGAATCAGGATTTCCATGGAGTCCTTGCGGTCCAGGCTTTGGGCCAGGGTTGCGCGCTCAAGGTTGGCTGCGTCGAGCATCTCGCCAGGAATGGTGATGAGCTGGGCATGTTTGGTGACATCTCGCGCCAGATCCCGGATGATGTGGATCAAATAACAAAAAATCGCCATATCCCGGACGTGGTCCTGACAATACCCTGGATGCTGTCCCAACACATAGCGTCCCTCCCGGACCTCGCAGGCCAGAATATAGGCAAAGGTGGCAGCCGGGGCCACGGTCGCCCCTTCGCAATAGTCGAGAAAATCCTGCCAGGAAACAATTTCCTGCTCGTTGACGTCGTGTTCCATGGCCGCTGCCAATGCGGTCCAAGGTTCTGGTCCCAGATCACTGACGCCTGCGGTTTCGTTCAAGCCGAGAAAAACCATGGGTTCGAAAGCATCCATGTAAGGCTGGTAGCACCCCTGGGCCGCAGCCAGAGCCTGGCCCCGCCAATGGGCGATCTGTGCCAGGACATGGCCACGACACTCTGCCCGTTCCTGATCGTCACCAGCCAGAAAGGTTTCATCCACCAAATCATCCACAACCCGCATGGCCGCATAGGCGGTGATAAAAAGACGCCGCTTTTTTGCGCCCAGCAGTCGGGAGACCAAAAACAACGGAGATCCGTTTTTTTTGGCGATATCATGGCAGACTGAAAAGGGTGTCATGGGATCCCCATTTGCATCGAAGGAAAATTGGTTCTGGTTTTTTTTCCATCATTCAACTGCCCACGCTTTCACTGGAGCGTATTTTTCCGTTATCCTGTCATGAAGATGTTCAACCCGCAACCGTTTGACGGTTGGCTTGCCGACTCGTTGCACTTTTTTTCAACTGGAAACGATCCATGTACAAACTTTTTTTTGTTTTGTTCCCGCTCCTGCTGGCACTCGCGGCAGGCGGCTGCTCCACCACTCCTGAGCCAACCAGCCGGCCTCCAGAGACGCTCTACACAGAAGGAATGCAGGCATTGGAGAACGGTCGATTTAAAATCGCTGCCGAGCGATTTCAGGAAATCGACCAAAAGCATCCCTTTTCCAAATGGGCCACCCGATCACAAATCAATCTGATTTATGCGCACTTCAAACAGGGCGAATTCGAAGACGCAGTCAACGATGCGGCCCGGTTTATTCGTCTGCATCCACGACATCGTCATGCGGCCTATGCTTTTTACATGCGAGGTCTGGCCAATTATCAAAGAATTTCCGACTCCTACCGGGATCAAAGCCGCACCAGAGATGCCATCACCGCTTTCCGGGAACTCATTGTACGCTTTCCCAAATCGGATTATGCCTATGAGGCCAAACGGATGCTGGTCTTGTGTACCAACCGCCTGGCAGAACAGGAAATGGTCGTGGGACGTTATTATTTGGATCGGGAGGAATACATTGCAGCCATCTCTCGTTTCAATCAAGTGATCAACAATCCGGAATTTCAAACCACGCCTTATGTGGAAGAGGCCCTCTTCAGTCTGGTGTTGGCCTCGCAACGCCTGGGCCTGATGGATGAGGCGCGTAATTATGCTGCGGTTTTGGGACATAATTTCAAGAATGGTGCTTTTTACAAAGCTGCATCACGCCTGGTGCAACAAACCGGCGATGTCTCCCGTGGGGAGCTGGCCAAGTTGCGACAGGGTGTGGATGAGGGGTCTCTCTTTGGTCGGTTTTTCCAGGGATTGGCCCCTGCTTTGCTGCCCAGTCAGACTACCGCGAAATAACGACAGGTTGACTCATAGCCATCAACAACCAACCGGTTGTTGATGGCGGATTTGAAAGATGACAGGATCACTCGACAAGATGCCCATCCTTTTTCAACTCAAAACCGCCCACACCTCCCTCATCGCAAACCATGATCCCCACGCTCCAACCCGCATGGAGCATCACGCCTCAGCACCCCAGTATGGTCCAGGCACAACCGTCCTGGCAGGCCGCTACCTGATCGAAAAAAAATTGGCCCAAGGTTCCTTTGGCGCAGTGGTCGCAGTCATGGATCAAGTGACCGGAAAACCCTTGGCCATGAAAATCGCCCAGAATGCCAAAAACATGCGATTGTTGCAAAAAGAAGCGCGTTTACTCCAAATGTTACAACAAGGCCCTCACATCCTCCCATTCCATGCGTTTGAACAAACCGATGCCACGGCCTTTCTGCTGACAGAACAGCTCCATGGCGGCGACCTCATGGATCTGGTCAAAACCAAAGGAACTCTTTCAGAAATCGAAGCGTTTGCCCTGGTCCATCAAATCGGACTGGCCCTGGCCTATGCCCATTCACGCATCCCGCCCATTCTGCACCGGGATGTCAAACCCGCCAACATCCTGTCAAGATCCATCCCACCCCATGGCTTGGAATGGTTCCTGGCTGACTGGGGCCTGGCCGATACATGGGAAAATCCAGAAGAATCAAACGTCTCAGGGACTTTTGGTTACACGGCACCCGAAGTATGGCAACAAAAAAGATATCCAGTCTCAGACATCTACTCCCTGGGCATGACCCTCTTTTACGCGCTGTTTGGCCGACCCGCCTATAAAGGCAACTCTACAGAAGTCGCACGCGCCCAACAGGCACCACAACCCGTGGAGATTCCATCTGCCACCCCCTCCTCCTTGCGGATACTCCTCCAGGGCATGCTGGCCAAAGAACCAACCTCACGCTGGAGCCTGGTTCAAGTGCAAAACCACGTGCAAAACAGCGTTGGCCAAACCAAAAAAGGAGGGATCTGTTTCAACAGCAAAACCATACGCAAGCAGGCTGTTCACGTGGTTTTGGTGCAAACAAGCCGTTCACATGGTTCAGGGGCAGAAGGGTCTGCCATTGAATGAATGCAGAACCAATGACTGGAAGTCACAGCAGAAATGGATGATGGATGGGATCTCTTGACTCCCAGTCACTCATCGCTTTGTCGAGCCTGCTTGCGCGACTCCCGCAACTTGTCTCCCAATCCGAATTCGAGAGCCAACGCGCGACGGTGTTCAGAATAAGCTGGAGCCACCAAAGGAAACGTCTTGTCCAAATCAAACATGGTGCGATATTGATCACAATCGATCTTGTGGGAACGGGTCAGATGACCTTTCAGTGCCTTGCAAGACTTGCCGCAGATCAGGCACAAAATCGCTTCATGGGTGACGGCCTGGTTGACAGGCAGGAATGGGACGATTTTCTTTTTCTCTATACGGGAAACGGACTTGATTTCTTCTGCTTCTGTTGCTTCCATTGTTTCTGCGATATCTTCAGACACCAGGAGATCTTTCCGGATCCCCTCCCCGCTCGTGCCAACGGAAAGTGCCATCAATGTCCCAAATACCTCCTTGAGCAATCCGGGCAGTTCCCTGGCCTGAATTTCATTATTGGAAACATAGGCCTCAACAATTTCAGCAGCGTGTTTGAGCAAATCAGATGACATCATTGTGACTCCTGTTCAATCCATAATGCTTTGCTTTGAGTGTTGACGATATAATATTTTTTTTTCATAGGGATATGTCAAGATTTTTTTTAATTTGAACAAAAAAAATGGCAAAATCACCCCGATCCCTCTACAATCACGATTTGCAGAATCAAAAACAGGGGGCAAAATAATGCGTCGGGATGATCTCAACAGCAAAAGGGTGTGACTCTGGACCACACGCGCATCTTGTGAACACCAAACGAGCCAACAGTACAGGCACAAAGGATGAACCTTTATGGGAATCATACAATATTTCAATCGTCAAAAAAGTCTGGTTCAACTTGGCTTGGCGTTTGGTTTGCCATCTTTGTTGTTTTTGGCCATCATTATCTTGTATCATATAGAACTAAAAGAAACCATTAGCAAACATAACTTGTCAATCAGCCAAACCGCACAGCCGTCCCAAGAGGTCATGACCAAGGATGAACTGGCCCAAAAAGAGAGCCGGATCACCCGCGCCGAAGCCGCACTGGCCACGCGGGAGGCCCAACTCGCCAAAACCAGTGACGAACTGGCCCAACGAGAAAACCGGATCACCCGCGCCGAAGCCGCACTGGCCGCACGGGAGGCCCAACCCACTCCCGCCCAACCCACTCCATCCTCACCCCCCGATGAACCGGCCCAAAAAGAAAGTCCCCCCCCCTCCTCCCGAAACTTCACTGGCCGAACGAGAGGTTCAACTCACCAAAACCAGAGATGAACTGGCACAACGAGAAACTCAGATCTCCCATGCAGAAGCTGCCCTGACCGCGCGAGAGGCCCAACTCGCCAAAACCGGGGATGACCTGGCACAACGAGAATCCCAAATCTCCCGTGCCGAAGCCGCCCTGACCGCGCGAGAGGCCCAACTCGCCAAGGCCGCAGATGATCTGGCCCAGCGGGAAACTCAGATCTCCCGTGGCGAAGTCGCCCAGACCGCACGGGAGCCTCAACTTCCCCAAACCACCACGAATGAATCAGAACGCCCTTCCTCCCTGGATGTCACAGCCCAGAGCGTTGCAACCCCTTTGTCCCATCCTCCTCACTCCAACCCTGGCATCCAGCGTATGCTCACACTTCAACGGTTGCTGGACGAGGCCTGGCAGGCGCAAATGGAGTTTCTGAATCATGGCTCACCTGAAGCCGCCCATCATTTCGACGCCGTGGTCACCAAAACCATGGAGGCCATGGAACCTGGATCACCCAACGACAACGACACCCTTCATCAGACAAAACTCATCCTGGCGGCCTTGACCAACTGGCAACAACTTCTCAAGGAACGGGTCAAAAAACAATCGCAACCCCCTTCCCCACCTGCCTCGGCTGACAGCCCGGTTGACTCCACCCTGGCAACCACTGCGAACGCCCTGGAGCATGCCATCTTCCCCTATCATCTTGATCCATTGCGCAATCAGGTCATTACCTTGCGCAGACATGAAAAGGAGTATCGTCTGCATTGGAAACCCAAATATCGCGATTTTTTCAATCAGGCCTGGCAGAAATTCCAGCAGACCTTCTCGTCAACGCCTTTGCCTGAAGAAACCAAAAACGAACTTTATACATTGGCCAAAACCTACGAGGCGGCTTTTCAACAATTTGTCCAGATCAACCTCAAAAAAAACGCCCGTCCCAAGGACATCTATTTATTGAACTCCACTGCGGATGCTTTGGAACAATTCATACAAAAACACCGTATTCCCAATGTCTGGGAGGCTTATACAGGTGCCAGACTTGAAGAAAACGGATTTTTGCTCGACGGTGCCACAACCCGCATGACAGCTTTCCAGACCCACATCAACGCTTTGCGTAGCAACCTGCAACAATCCATGCTGCCCAAGCCTGAACAAGAAGTGCTGCTCAACGTGATTGCATCTTATGAAAATGCCATGCAAATCAGGATGCAATCCGGTTTGAACACCCCTTCAGTCGCACATACGCAAGATGACCGTGCCCTGCAACAAGCTGCCCATGAAACGCTACGCCTCACCCGGAAAGCTTTGGAGAGCCTGTTGCAAGCCGTTCCACCCACATCAGCCATCACACCCGCCCCAAGCACAGGGAGGAGTGCCTCACTGCTGGATCTGTTCATCCGCTCTGCAGAAGCCGCAACCACACTACCAGCTTCCACACCCCCTCCACCAACCCTCTGGCCCGGTTTGGCCGTCTGGTTGCTGCTTCTGATGGCCATCCTGACGGCTGGCGGATTTGGTTGGCTTTTGCATACTCAAACACTCATGCCTTTGCGCCGCCTGGAACGTGTCATTCTGGAACGAATGGCGCAGCACCACTTTCCTGTTGACAGCCATTCCAAAGGTCTGGACCTCCAGGTCAATCACTTTTTGGATACACTGACCACGCATGCCAAACACAATACAGACCTTGCAAACCAACTCGCAGCCACCAGCACAGATCTGACTCGTTTTTCCCGCACCCTCACGGTTGATCAGACCGATCTGATCAACCGTGTGGCACAAGGCTCCAGGCTCTCCCGTCAATTGCAAACCCAGGCGGAAACCCTGCTGACAACCATGGGTGACGTTTCGGCACACCTTCAAACCACTTCCCATTCTGTGACAACCAGCACCGATTCGATCACCACCCTCTCACAAAGAGTCCAGCAAACCCATGCCACCCTTGGCGAAGTCACCACGGTCGCGCAACAAGCCAGCCATCATCTGATTCAGGTACAACACGACGCAGAGATCTCCAATCGTCAAGTCCAATCGGCCTTTGCAGCCGTGGAAAAAATATTCATTACCCTGGAGTCCGCGCGCAACTGTTCCCGGATCGCCCATGAAGAGACCCGTAAAGTCATCGAATTTTCCAAAAATGACCGTGAGGTCATGGATCGATTGGCTGTGTCAGCCCAGGCCATTGGTGCCGTGGTGGATATCATCAATCACATCGCCGAACAGACCAATATGTTGGCCTTGAACGCCTCCATAGAGGCTGCCGGGGCAGGCGATGCTGGCAAGGGGTTTGCCGTGGTGGCCAATGAAGTCAAGGCCCTGGCCCGTCAGACCGCTGATGCCACCCGGATGATTTCCACCAAAACCGAGGAGATCCGCAGCAATGCCGACGAGGTTCAAGAACGCGCCCGTCAGGTTCGCGAGGGAATCGAACGCATCGGTATTTCCAACAACGACATGCTCATCGCCCTCAATGAACAAGGAGAGATGGTTGAAATCATCACCCAATCGATCAACGCCTTGACCGAAAAAACGGTTGAAGTGGTCCAGCAGGTCTCTGAATCAACGGTGACCATCCAGAATCTGGCCAATACTTTGAGTACCCTCTCTTCAGACATGGGGGCAGCCTCTCATGGGCTTGACGAAGTGACGCGCCATCTGGAGCCTGTCAGCCAACAGGTCGTTCAATGCGTTCAGCAAAGCAATCAGGCGATTTTGATGACACAGAAAATCATGACCACCACCTGGGAAGTCATAAACCCCTTGCAAGAGATTGAACAAAGTTCGCATACGTTGACAAAATCAGGCGAAACCGCATTGCAGTTCGCCAAAACCATGGAAAAAATGGCCTCTGGTATTAAATAATCTGTATTTTTGTTTGTCTGTTTCATACAAATGCAGATCGATTTGCAAAAAAAATCACTGCATGAGGTGAAATTAATATAGATTTGTATTGCCTGACAGGTTAAACTTTCATGGAAATTACTTTTAAAAATCAGAATCTGAAAAAAGAATGTCACAACCTTCAACTTCTGCAAAAAGTTCATGGAGAGAGACAAGCCAGATTGATCATTGGTTGTCTCACGGCACTCCGTGCCGCTGCCAATCTTGGTGACTTTTGGCCTCCATACGAACGGTTTGGTCGTTGCCACCAGTTGACAAATAACCGATCTGGGCAATTTTCCATGGATTTGGTTCACCCATACCGCCTGATCTTCAAGCCAGATCATAATCCCATACCACAACGAAGCGAGGGTGGGATTGACTGGCATCAGGTTACAGTCATCACGATCATCGGAGTGGAAAATACTCATGAGTAATATTGTTGAAAATCAATATATACCAGACTATGCAGTCCACCCTGGAGAAATCCTGGAAGCTTATCTTGATACTCTAAAAATGAATCAAACAGAATTGTCTGACCGGACAGGCATTGTACTCCAGCATATTAACGAGATTCTCAAAGGAAACGCTCCAATCACATCCGAGACTGCTCTCAAACTGGAACGTGCAGTCGGACATCCTGCCCATTTTTGGAATAACCTGCAGAGGCTCTATGAAGAAACCCAAGCCCGCTTGGCCGAACGGAAACGTTTGGAAGACGACTTGGAATGGTTGAATCATCTTCCTGTCAAAAAAATGATCGAATACAGGTAGATAAAATCATTCATGTTCTCAGAAGAACAAAAATCAAGACCTTGGGGGGCGGTGAACCACCCCCCAATACCCCCCACCCTTTTTTTTTATTTATTTTTTTTATTTATTTTTTTTATTTGATTTTTTTAAAATATTAAAAAAAAAGAGGGGG
>JAMOBH010000485.1:0-2900 GCA_039908085.1 Magnetococcus sp. YQC-5 | reverse complement strand
ACCTCTCGCCAGCACTCTCCCGGAGAACACCGGGGTAAACCGAATACCACGTCCAGCGTTGTTTGCCGTGTGACTCTAGAAACCCCTCCCGGACCAACCGACGCAACATCTCCGTCAGATCGCTGGGATGTCGCTCGGTGAGTTCCTGCAAACGATTGTTGGAGACCCGCCCCTCCAGCAAAGCAGTTGCCAACGCCAAACGGCCATCCTGATCCAAAGAAGCAAGACGTCCCGGAAAACGATGTTCCAGATCCTCAACCACCTCAACGGGAAACAGACTCAAGGTAGTCAGGGTGAGACGGGTTTCGTAGAGTTCGTGATCCTCTTCCAGCAAAGGGGCACGCCAATGCTGCTCCCGCCAAGCCTGGACAATACGGGGAAAGCCTGAACCGGCCTTCTCACCCGCACCAATCATCTGGAACATCCTCTGGATGGCTGGATTGCGGCAGTCGCTACGCCCACCGATACGAACCTGCTCCCTGGGAATGCGCAGGGTGCCGGGGTTGGCGAACTCAAATCGGTTGGGAGCACGGCGAATCCGAATGCCGCCACGACCGGTATGGTCTGTGTGAATCAGGGCGTTGACCAACGACTCACGCAGTGCCTCATGCTGGGGTGTATCGTCCCGTCGCAACAAATCCTGCCCCAACTGAAAGGGAATTCGCACCCCGTCCCGTAACTTGGGCACCACCTTGCGGTAGAACTCAAACAGATTGCCTGGCCAAGTACCATCCGGGGTTACCCGATCGATCCAGCGCATCCCCACCGGGTCGGAAGGCTCTGGTAGTTGTTGATAGTCGAGATGAAAGGCGGGCAAACGGTCCAGGATACTCCTTTGCCGACCGAACATCAGCAAGCCAGCCAGAGTCGGGCCTTCCCCACTGGATGTGCGCTTTCGCCCCCAACCGCCCAACTGACGCAGCATCTCCCGGTCGTCTCCCGCCAGGAAGGGATGTCCAGGAGATTGACTGCGAAACAGGTTTCGAAAAGCGGCTAAACTGTCAGGTTCCAGATCGTCCAATCCATAGCCATCCAGGATTTCAGCATCGCGGGGCAGTTCATCCGCCTCAGCCAACAGTCGTCGCACATCTTCATCGGAGGCACGATGATCACCGTCATGGCGACGGACATACGTCCCTTTAAGAGGATTGCCATTCAAAAAGATAGGGCGCTGCCGTCGTTCCGCCTGCGGAACCCGAATGATGACGATACTTCGTCCTCCTGCATCAGCCCGCTCCACATCTTGACGCCGCAGCAGATTGCGGTTCACCTTGTCCGGATCATTGATCTGATTCCAGAAATCCCGCTCCACCCGGTCGATGTCGGGAATGCCGACCGCTCGAAGGTGGCCATCCTGATTTTCCTGTACTCCCAGAAGAATGATCCCACCCTCGGTGTTGGCCATGGCACTGTAGGTTTCCCACAGGTTGGCGGGTACTTGGCCTCGACCATCCCGTCCTCCGGCGGTCTTCGCCTCGCAGTCCCAGCCTTCACGGAGAGAATCAAGATCGATGGTCATTCCCCTCCTCCCGATTCATCACCAAGGCAATGTTCTTGCGATTCATTTTTCTGCTCGGTATCGAATCCTCCCAGTTCGGTTGGAACAACAGCACCCTCCACAATCACATCCTTTAGCAAACCCCCGTAGGTCTCCCGAAGAAAACCAAGGGATGTATCCTTATCGACATCGTGTTCAAGGGCCTCACGAAAGAATTTGTGACGTACGCGACTGTCACGAATGACCCGAGCCCACTCCATGACCCAAACCGTTATCCTAGGATTATCTCCAGGCTCCGACTCGTGAACCACCCCTTCGGGGCGGTCTGCCTGCCGAGCTTTCCTGCGGGCATAGTCATCCATCTTGTTGGAAATAACCCAGAATGTCCACCTGGTATCGGCCCCTTTGAAACGATCATCGTTGGCGACAGCAAATGCATATTCCTCTATCTGAGTAATCTCACAGGAACCGATGCTCACCTTTGGTGCCTTCAATTCGACCACCAAGTATTCCAGTTCATTGGCACGGTTCCGATTCAGCTTGCGAGAGAGCATCAGGTCTATGATACCCTTTTTGCCATTGATGCGAACGACCGGCCTGTCGATACAGATCTTCCTTTTTTGCTGCTCAGCATGTACCCGGAGAGCTTCTGTCAGCCCCTTATCACTGGCTGTCAGGTGAAACTCTTCTCCGAAGATCCAGGTATTCCGTTCAAGGAGTTTGTGAAGCTGTGAACGTTCCTTAAGATGCTTTTTCATTTCCGGATCGAAAAGAATGGTCTCCAGGGCATCGAGAAACTTCATCCGGTCGGCCACCAGCTTGGAGGCCTTGATAATGGCTGAGAACGTTGTCTCTTGGAGGAGTGTGGCCAGTTCTTTTTGTTCCTTTGGCGATAGGTTCAGTACCTCTGTGAGAATCAATTGGAGCTCTTCCGGGCTTTTTTCGATAGCGTTCCTCAGCATGCGCAGTTGAAACGCCTTGGTCTTTTTTTCCAGAGTCGAGAAATCCGGCAGATGATCGTTAACCCTGACAGCAACGATTTCGAATACTTCCCTCTCTACGGTTTCAACAGGTGTCACCGGGTCACCCTCGAAAGGATAGACATTGTCTGCCTTCCACTGCGCGATGATGGGTTGTGCACGTTCTACAGCCCGATTTTTGAAATGCGTGCTGATGGTCTTGCGCGCTTCGTCACAGGCCTTTTTCAAAGCGGGGTTCATACCACCCAGTTCAAGGACATTCTCCTCATTGAGCCTGCCAATGAACGCGGACTTGAGGTAGGCGGAAAAATTAAAATCTCCCACATGAAAACGCTCGCCGTGTCTGGAAAGCGGAAACCCGTCCAGGTCGCACAGATGGATAACCCTCTCTGAGACTGACTTCCACTCGATGATTTCCAGAT
>JAMOBH010000116.1:0-15041 GCA_039908085.1 Magnetococcus sp. YQC-5 | reverse complement strand
CCAAGGGCTTCGCCCCTGGACCCCACCAAGGGCTTCGCCCCTGGACCCCACCAAGGGCTTCGCCCCTGGACCCCACCAAGGGCTTCGCCCCTGGACCCCACCAGGGGGAATGATTCCCCCTGGACCCCCCAATAGTTTATTCATCCTGACATGGGAGGCCAAGTCCAGATGACAAAAATGGAATCACTGCCGGAACAAGTGGATTTGGCCCTGGCCAGAACACTTTCGTTTGCCATTGCCAAGCGTGCCCTGTTTTTACCCGCCTGGAAAAGCGACGCGGGACGCCTTGATGTGTGGATGACAGAGCAAACAGATCCTTACATATTTGATCAATACCGGATCGGGGCGAAAGAGTCGGTGCGGCCTGTACTGGTATCCAAAGAGCATCTTCTGGATGCGTTGCAGCGTGCCCATCAGGATCATGGCATGGTCGTGGAAAATGTCCTGGAGGATTTGCCGCCTTCATTGTTGGCAACCCAGTTGGCTGAAAAACCTGATCTGCTGGAATCAGATGATGATGCTCCAATCATTCAATTGGTCAATTCTCTGATCATTCAGGCATTGCGCAACCGGGCTTCTGACATTCACATTGAACCGTTTGAAAATAATATTATTGTCCGGTTTCGGGTGGATGGTTTGCTTCATGAGGCCCTGCGTCCGCCCAAGCCGGTGCAGGCACCTCTCATGTCCCGCATCAAGGTGATGGCAGGTTTGAATATTGCCGAGAAACGTCTGCCCCAGGACGGTGCCATGCGGGTGCAGGTGGCCAGTCAGGAGGTGGATGTGCGGGTGTCGGTCTTGCCCGGCAGTTACGGCGAACGGTTGGTCATGCGTCTGTTGGAAAAACAGGAGGGAAAAACCAACTTATTGGAGTTGGGATTGACCGAACCGCAATTGGAGTGGGTCAGAACCCGCATGACCGCCAGTCACGGCATTTTGTTGGTGACCGGGCCAACAGGGAGTGGCAAAAGTACGACTTTGTATTCAGTACTCTCATCCATCAATACCTCGGAAAAGAATATCATTACCATTGAAGACCCGATAGAATACTCCCTGGCTGGTGTGGGTCAGATTCAGGTGGCTCCCAAGATCGGATTGACCTTTGCATCTGGCTTGCGGTCGATTTTACGTCAGGATCCCGATGTGATCATGGTGGGAGAGATCCGGGATCTGGAAACAGCCGAAATTGCCATTCAGGCCAGTTTGACAGGTCATCTGGTTTTTTCCACATTGCATACCAATGACAGCGTGGGAGCGGTGGTGCGTTTGGTGAATATGGGGATTGAACCGTTTCTGGTGAGTTCCTCGGTGGATGGGGTGGTGGCGCAACGATTGGTACGCAAGTTGTGTGAGCAATGCAAGGAGCCGTTTACCCCTGAACGCGCCTTGTTGGGTCAAGGTGGGGGCAAATCAGGGTCGTGGCCCACAGGCATGCCCAAAGATCCCACTTTTTTTCGTCCACGCGGCTGCAAAGCCTGCATGGGGACCGGCTATCTGGGGCGAACCGCCGTGTTTGAAATGTTGAGTATGAGTCATGCGATTCGTGCCTTGATTGATCGTCGCGCATCGGATCAGGAATTGCATACGGTAGCCAGAGAGGAGGGGATGACCTCTTTGCGAGAGGCGGGTCTGGTGAAGGCGGCGATGGGCATGACCAGTCTGGAAGAGGTGTTCCGGGTGACGCAGGAGCGCAACGAGGTGGTCTGATGGCGGTTTTTCGTTATGAGGGGATGCGGGCCAAGGGGGGCAAGCAGGTCAAGGGCGTTCTGGACGCAGATTCGGAACGGGATGCGCGTCGTCTTTTGAAACAACAAGAGATATATCCGACGATCTTGGAGCGACTGGAGGCGACTGTCGCGACCAAGGCCAGGAAGCGTTGGATTCCATGGTCCAGGGAGTATATCCCACCTGTGCGGGAGCGGATCGTGTTTACGCGCCAGATGGCCAGTTTGTTGGCAGCTGGATTTCCGGTCATGGAGGTGTTGAGCAGCGTGGAGGAGCAGATTCGGACGGGTCCGTTTCGGGAAGTGGTGGCCAGTATTCGCAATGCGGTGAGTGAAGGCCAAACCTTGTCGGATGCCTTGGAGCGGCATGGACGGATTTTCCCTCCGATTTATATCAGTCTGGTGCGGGCCGGGGAACGGGGTGGGGGAGGGGCGTTGGATATTGTGTTTGAGCGTCTGGCTGTGGTCATGGAAGAGGAACGGCGTATCAAGAGTCGTTTGGTGAGTGCCATGATTTATCCTTCAGTCATGGCGATAGTGGGATGTATTATTTTAGTATTTTTGGTATCTGTGGTGGTGCCCAAGGTGACGGTGGTTTTCAAGGAGTCGCATCAGGTATTGCCTCTGGTGACCCGGATTTTGTTGGCGATCAGCGATTTTGTGCGGGACTGGGGGATTGAGGCAGGGATTGGTTTGGTTGTATTGGTGAGTCTGTTTTCCTGGTGGGTGCGGTCATCTGGACGGCCCAGGATGGAACGGGTGCTTTGGCGCATGCCGATGCTGGGAGAATTTCTTTCACAGGTGGCAACCATGCGGGTGTGTCAATTGTTGGGATTGTTGTTGCGCAGTGGGGTTCCTGTGATCAGCAGTTTGCAGGTGACGGCGGATGCCACGGGATTTGACATCACCCGTGCCGGATTGTTGGAGGTGGCGCGGGCTGTGGAGCGCGGGGATTCCCTGGCCGAGGCATTGGATCGGTCAGGTTATTTTCAGGGGTTGGCTGTGCGGATGATCCAGGCCGGGGAGCGGGCCGGGAATCTGGAATCCATGTTGGACCGGGCGGCGGTGTTGTATCGTGAAGAGATTGAGCAAAGTACCGAGAGGTTGATGCATCTGGTGGAGCCTGCGATTATTTTGATCATGGGTGGTGTGGTGGGTTATGTGGTGGTGGCGGTTTTGCTTCCCATATTCGAGATGAATCAATTTATTAAATAATGTCCATATATAAATATATTCTTGTTTGTTTGTTTTTGTGGAGCGGATGGATCCAGAGTGTGAACGGGTCGGATCTGCATGCCCCGGAGGAGGTTTTTGCCTATGCCAGGGATTTGGAGGCCTTGGGGGATCATCGGCGGGCGGCCACGGAATATGGACGTTATGTTTCAGCCGCCAAGCGTACTCCTGAGCAGGAATTTCCACGTCTGGAGGAGGGGATGTATCGGTTGGCGATGAATCTGGCCCAGGCCAAAGAGACGGATGCGGCGTTGCGGGCATTTGCTGATTTGGGAGCGGTATTTCCCAGGAGTCGGTATATTCCACGAGCATTGTTTCGGATGGGACAGATTTACGAGCAGGAAGGTGCTGTTGGGGAAGCGAAGCAGCGTTATCACCATTTGGTAGCCATGGGCATGGACACGGAGTTGTCAGCGTTGTCGCGTTTGCGATTGGCATGGTTGGCGTTGGGCAAACCGGGGGAGGAGGCGTTGGCGCGTCAGCATTTGCAGGGTGTGAAGCATCCCCGGTATGCCGAACAGGCCAAAGGCATGTTGCATGAGGTGGATGCTTTGCCGGATTTGCCTTACAAGGATCCCTGGGTGGCCGGGAGCATGACGGCGGTGTTGCCTGGAGCGGGTCATTTGTATTTGGATCGCCCCAAGGATGCGGGATTGGCGTTGTTGTCCAATGCGCTGTTGATTACTGGGAGCGTGCAGGCTTTTTCCAAGGGGATATCTGGTTTGGGTGCCTTGTTGGCGGTATTGGAAGCGGGGTGGTATTCGGGTACGGTATTCAGTGCTGTCAGTTTGGCGCATAAACATAATCAACGACTTCGTGATGATCGGGTGAACGGGATGGGGATGTTTTTGAAACCGGATGTCAAGGCCGTGGGGGTGGAGATGGAGTGGCAGTATTGAGAGAAGTGCTTTTCATTTTAAGAAGGTGTCATCATGATGCAAAAATATATAATTTATAATAATGTTTAGGATTTTATAACATGGCCAAGGCACTGATAGAGCCGGTGATGTTGCGTTGGGCAAGGGAACGTGCCTCCTTGTCTGAGGATCGGCTTGCGCAAAAGTTGGCGATACGGGTTGAGCAACTATTAACCTGGGAAAAGGGCACGGACTTCCCCACTTTCAGACAGGCGGAAAAAATAGCCCAGCATACACACGTACCCTTTGGTTATTTGTTTCTGCCGGCCCCCCCGCAAGAGGACTTGCCAATTCCTGATTTGCGTGTTCAAGGTGGTATGCCCCCTGAACCACCAAGTGCCGATTTTTTTGATTTGATGCGGGATGTACAGTTTCAACACGATTGGTATCGGGATTACTTGTTGGAACAGGGGGCTGAACCTTTGCCATTTGTTGGCAAGTATCGCTTGACGGACACTATAGAGACCATTGCCAGGGATATTCGTACTGTTTTGGATATGGATACCCTTTTAAATATCCCAGACAGGGAGTATCATCTGAGTTCGTTGTGTGATCGTTGTGAAGAGATCGGAATTTGGATCATGCGTTCTGGCTATATCGGCAGCAACACCCATCGTACTTTGAGTGTGCATGAATTTCGCGGGTTTGCTATCAGTGATGACATTGTTCCTCTCATTTTCATCAACGGACGGGATGCCAAGGCAGCCCAGCTTTTCACCCTGGCGCATGAACTGGCTCATGTTTGGCTGGGGGAGAACGGCATTTCCAATATCCGTCTCGATGGTGAGTTTCCTGGACCTCATGCCAAGGTGGAACAGGTATGCAATGCAGTGGCCGCTGAACTCCTGACCCCTCGCTCCTTGTTTTTGGACGCATGGCAGGTCGGCGTGACTTTGGACGATAACGTCTTGACTCTATCCAAAAAATTCAAAGTCAGTGGCATCGTCATTGCCCGTCGCGCTTTGGATTTGGGCAAAATCAGTCGTGATCAGTACCTTGATGTTTTTGATCAGGAGCAGCGAGATTGGAACAGGGAGCCTGCTGGCAAGGGTGGTAACCCTTATGCCACGTACCCGATCAAAAATGGACGCAAATTTACCACCGCTGTTTTGCTTAGTGCCATGAGTGGCAAGCTGTTGCTGCGGGATGCTGGAGGACTTCTGCATATGAAGCCCGCTACGGTGCAGGAACTCTTTCGGAGGCAACATGGGGAGCGGGCTTGATGTATCTATTGGACGCTAACGTCTTCATTGAAGCCAAGAATCGATATTATGCCTTTGATATTTGTCCTGGCTTTTGGGAATGGATGGATTAGGTATTACCACAGGGGGATGTGGTGAGTATTGTCACTGTTGGCGATGAATTGATCGCTGGCAATGACAAGTTGGCTCAATGGGTCAAGGATCGTAAAAATCATGGCATGTTCCTGGATGTCAGCGATTCTGCGACTCAGAAGGCGTTCAAGAAAATTGTTGGTGCTGTGCAGAGCGGCAGTTATAGCCAATCCGCCAAGGCAGATTTTCTCGGCAAGGCCGACCCGTGGTTGATTGCCAAGGCTATGATGATGCATGCAACAGTTGTCACCCATGAACAACCTGTTCCAGCAGCAAAAAAGCGAGTATTTATTCCTAATATCTGCAAAAATTTTAATGTGTCTTATGTGAATACTTTTGATATGTTGCGAGCGTGTCGCGTATCCTTTAAGCTTGATGATAATTGATCAAAGATTTTTTGTAATCAAGATTTCTGGTGTATGATCCCCTTTCAAGACCTCTCAACAAACTGGACTCCCACCCCGGTTGCGGTGATGCGGACCACTTGGCAGGGGATGCTCACATTTTCTCCATGGAGAACCTCCCAAAAGGTGCCGTGCATCCCTGCCAGATCGGGTTTTAATAATTTTATATCGGTGTTGATAAAAAAGCCTTTGGCATTCATATTGACGGCTTGACCTGTCAGGATGGAACCATCCGCCATCTGGAGCGTGATTTCCTTGTCATAATGGGCGCGCATCAATCTTTGTTTCCAGGCATGCGAGGCGTTTGAGGAGGTCTGGTGTGGTGTGGCTTCGTTCATGGCTTGATCTCCATATTTTCAGCACCTTTGCCAACGGCCAGATCCAAGACCGCCATGGCGTTCAGATAGGCCGTCAGGGCTGAGGTATTGGCATTCCGAGTGGATGTCAACAGATCCATGGCGTTCAAAACATCTGTCGCAGACCCAAGTTGTTCACGATAACGAATCTGGTTTACCCGATAGTTTTCTTCGGCTTGGCCCAGGGATTTCTTGAGGAGTTGTACCTTGGAATTGGATTCCTTGGCTGACAAAAAGGCTTGTCGGGTTTCCAACAGGACAGCCTGCAATTGATCGTCATAAGTGAGTTGGTTTCTGTAAGTGTTCGCCTTGGCAGCAGCCA
Organism: Magnetococcus sp. YQC-5; assembly: GCA_039908085.1. Taxonomy (GTDB): domain Bacteria; phylum Pseudomonadota; class Magnetococcia; order Magnetococcales; family Magnetaquicoccaceae; genus Magnetaquiglobus. Next base: position 8,751 of record JAMOBH010000116.1, on the reverse strand, counting down.
CTTCCTGTGTGGTTTGGCCCCAGTTCCAGGCGGTCCAATTCAAGTTGAGGGTTGCTGTCAGCGTGGCATCGTTTTCATGATAATTCATGTTCGGTGCCGCCAGGTTGTATGTCCCGTTGAAATTGACTGAGGGCAGATTGGCTGAGGCTGTGCTGGTTTCGGTCAATTTTCCGACATGAATGTCCAATCTGGCTTTTTCCAGGTCTGTGCGATGTTCTTTGGCATGCGTATAAGCCTTCTCCAAGGTCCAATCCAAGGGCATCCAGTTCAGGTCTCCCTTGGTTTGCAGGGGGTGATCCAAAGGCCGTCGCATCAGCCGGTTGAGTTGCGATTGGGCCAGTTCCACCTGATTTTGCGCTGTGATGAGATTCTGTTCCCCTTCCGCCACTTTCACACTGGCTTGCAACACCTCATTACGCCAAATACGCCCTTCCTTGAAAAAAGCCTGGGCGTTTTTCTCGTGTTGATGCAAGCGTTCCAGAGCCGCCTCGGACTCTTTGAGCAGCTGTTTTTTTTCCAACAGGGTGTTCCAGGTCACTTTGACATCCTTGATCAAAGTGCGGGCAGCATGTATGAGTTCCAGTTTGGCCTGGACGTGTTGGGTGTTGGCCGACTTCCACCCGCTCCACAAGGAATCCCCTCGATAGATGGGTTGGGAAAGGGTCACAGTGGTGTTGTAGGTTTCTGCTTCCGAACCAAATGGGGCGGTGTTGTGCAGGATATCCGAACGGCTGCTGCTCAATGACAGCGTGGGCAGCATCTTGCGAAAAGAGGCCGTGGCCGAGGCCTGTTTGCTTTGCTGTTGGGCCTCCTTGGACTTAAGCCCCAAATTATCCCGCAAGGCAATCCCCAGGATATCATCCAGGGTCAGGCTGGCTTCACCAGATTGCATCAGTGTGGAGGTAGTCTCTGCTGGCAGATTGGGAAAGGCAGCCTGGAGATTTTTTTCCAGGATCTCCACTGAGGCATCCGTAAGATTCATCGCCAAAACCGTTTCAGAATGGGTCAGGGTCAGCATCAGGAGGATCAACCTGTGAATAATTAATTTCATGGTTTTCCTCCCTTGTCATCACCCCAGTTGCCCAGGATCACATAACGACCGGTGACCATTTCCCCTTGGTTCGGGGTGACACTCCAGATCACCCGTTGCAGACCACTGGCTGCATCCACCAGCGGAAGAATGGTCCTGACACGGGCCAGACCAACCCGTTGATCATTCATGAAAACACCTGTCTCTTTGCCTGGTTGCAGACCAATCAAGACATCCGGTGGAACATCCATGCTGACTTCCAGGTGTTGCAGGTCTACCAGTTCCAGGGTGGGTGCCCCGGCACCGATCCACTCCCCAAGGTGGGCCATGACGCGAATGACAACACCATCAAACGGGGCAAGCAGTTTGGTTCCCTCCATGGCCAGACGGGCGGATGCCAGTTCGGAATTGGCTTGATCCACGCCGATTTGAGCCTGGGTGATGCTGAACAGACCCTCCTTCAGGGCCATGTCGGAGAGTATTTTTTCTTGATGCAGACGTTGGTTTTTCTCTTGCGCATGGGTGGCTTGCGTCAATTTCAATTGGGCATTGGCCATCGATGCCTTGGCTTTGGCCAGCATTTCCTGGGTTACGCTGTCATTGATGCGAGCCAGTACCGTACCTTTTTTGACTTCTGTCCCTTCCAATGGCAGTTCGATGACAATACCAGACTGGGTGAAGCCCAATTTGGATTGATGCATGGGTAGTACCACGCCGCGCAAATGGATCGATGTTTCACCTTCTTTGGCCGGGGCCGCGTTGAGTGCGCCACTGGCCAGCGTCAGGGCTATGACCAGCATTCCTATTGATTTGGGGTGAATCCGATCGGATGATTTCCTCGGAATGAACATGAATGGATTCTCCTGGGTATTTAAATCGGCCTCTTGGCTTCAGCCGAGACAATAGTATTGGGGGGCCAGGGAAAATCATTCCCCCTGGTGGGGTCCAGGGGCAAAATCCCTGCTGGGGTTTGGGACGACGCCCCAATCATCAATTTCACCAACATTTTCAAAATTGTCCCGGCTTGGAGCACATCCGGTTCAGAACTTGCCTGGCAGCCACAACTGCTTGATCGAGATGCTGAATTCTCAGGTCGCAGTATGTCATGTGCCAACAGGCAATCTGTTGAATGCTTTATTAATTATTCACTCTTATAGCAAGTTCTGTACCGGATATCCTCTTGAGTGAAAGGCCAGTTTGTTTAACTGGATCTCAGAGTTTCAGCAGAAGGGCGCGAAACTGTGACTCGTCTTCCACACTTCCCACGAATTGAACGATCTTGGGCAGGAGGGGAGCACCTCGAAAGTCTTTGTATCATGTGACAGCATTCAAAGCCGTATGAATGCGTTGATCCGCCTCAGCAGCTATAATGATCAACTCTGGATCATTGATCATCGCTCCCATGGCTTGCGGATTCATGGCGGCAATTTCCACCTCGTTGCGCTGATTCTCCCGCACTACCACATTGCATGGCAGAAAAACACTGACATCAGGCACAGCTTGCAAGGCACGATGGGCCAGATGCGGATTGCAGGCACCCAGAATCAGGGTTCGGGGAGTCTCGACATCCAATTTTTTCTTGAGTGTGGCCGAAACATCAATTTCCGTCAGAATGCCAAATCCCTGTTCGGCCAATGCAGCCTTGATCGCCGTCACCGTCGTGTCAAAATCACTGGAAACCGTTTTTTTCAAAGCATATGAGAATGAATCAGGCATAAAGTGGGTTCCTTGTTCGTTGGTCATGGAAGTCTATGAATGAGGCATCACCGATTCATTTTTGTTAACTTTCGTCAACAAATGCATACTGAAGATGACTCTTCAGTAAGGGGGAATCTCCCAACGCACGAAGGAAAATCCCTCGTGCTCCATTTATGTCTCTGTCCATAGTCAAACCACAGGAGCAAACCATCGTCTTCTTGCTTCCGATATTGTGGACTTGACCACAGGCAGAGCATGTTTTGCTTGTATAGGCTTCGTTTTGTTCTACGACTTGAGTGCTGAATATTTCTGCCGTGTTATCCAAGATTTGTCGAAACCGGAAATGTGCCCATGTCAGCATGGCTCTTGCTGTTTTGCTTCTAAGTTTGGACACCATTTGACTGGTCTCAAAGGGTGGAATCACGACAACATCAAAGGACTTGCAAAGCCATGTCGCAGCTTTGTGGTGGATCTCGGAAACCAAGTCCTTGATCCTCCAACGTATGCGCTCTGAGGCTTTTTTCATTCGACGTTTCTGTTCACCTTTTGCCTTTGATATTTTGCTCATGAGCTGGTCCAAATAGTGGCAAAGACGAACGATATTTCCGAAATCTTTTTCACCAATTTTTCCAGTTTCAGTCTCACTGTAGAACGTCAAAAACGAACGTACACCTGGATCTAACGCCACAATCCCAGCCCTTTGGTTCTCAGGAACCAAGATCTCGCGCTCTTGCGGGATAGTCAAAAAATACCGCCCTGACTGCCGCAGCAAGCGACAATCATGTTCAACATTTTCAATCAGTTCTGAGGAATGTAAATCACCGGTAAGAGTCCGGTAGACAGAGCCTTTACGTACTGCTGTTTGAGGTATGAAAATTGTCTGATCGGGGTCTTTCCTGGATCTGAAGTCTACATGTTGTGGCTTTCCGGTCTGCTTGAACTTGGTTTTGGCTGCTTTTACAGCCAAACACGCATCACGGATTGCGGTGCCCTTGATTTGAAACGGAATCTCCTGCGCCCAATCAGGAAGCTCTTTCAAAAGCCACAGCTTGATTTCCATCCAGTTTGCTTTTGTTCCGGGCTGCTTCAGGTACTCCACTGTTTTGTTGAACACAAATCTGGATGCGCCAAACCAACGCCGAAACAATGCTCTTTGATCAACGTTCGGGTAAATCCTGATCTTTTTTGAGCGTGTTGCGGTAGTTCCTGAGTCCGTGAAGACGACAGGAGAAGACGTGGAGGATGGTGAGCAGATCTCTGGTAAGTTCTTGTTCAGGAGACTGCTTGATGTCATCGAGAACCAAGAGTTTTCCACCGTGATTCTCGATAATCCATCGGATAAGTTCGTGCCCAAAGCGGCTAAGACGATCTTTGTGGGCAACCACAACTTGTTGTACATCGCCTTTAATAGCGGATTCCAATACGGCCCGAAGTCCTTTTCGTTTAAAGTTGAGACCAGAACCGATATCACTAATAATTTCGTGCTTTGGATATTTTGATCGCATGAACTCGATTTGGAGCGTGAGGTCTTCCTTTTGCTTGTAGCTGGAGACACGGCAATAGCAGATTTTCCGTCCTGATCGGACTTCACCAACAAAGGAGTCAACGTCGTAGAGGCGTTGTCCTGAAGGTGTTCTGACGTGTTTGAGGTCTCCAGCATCTGCCCACTTCCTTAGTGTGTTTGGGTGAACTCCAAGGACTTCTGCCGCTTTCCTGCTTGGCAGCAACTTCATACGTCTCTCCTGTTGGCTATCATGAGCATCTGGGAGAGAATATTAACAAATTGGATACTATGAGTCAACCGTTCGTTCAGACCCCTCCTCGGTGCACATTTCCTGGGGAGACGGTGAACCGCCTCCCCAGACTCCTCCACTTTTTTTTTTGTTTTAACCGCAACCATTTCGGGATGTGTAAATTTTCTAATGATCAGGGGTCCAGGGGGATTATCCCCCTGGTGGGGTTTGGGGCGAGAGCCACAAAACTAACTATCCCAAGATGGTCAGGGTTTAAATTTTTTTTGAGAGTGGACGATTACTTCATCGCGCCAACGCTACACTTTTGACCTGAACAAACAACGACACTCCAACAGACACTCCCAATAAATGGATAGAACGCCGCGTCACCCGCGCCAATAAAAATACCCCCCCCACTTCCAATTTTACCATGAACCAGGCAGGATTCTCCTCCACCAGTTCCACCACCCGCGCCTGAAAAATATTGAGAATACTGGTCTGTCCAGGCCAATCCAACACCAGACTGACATCCCGCGCATTGACCCAAATCCTCACCCGTTCTCCCATGTCCCCTCTGTCACCAGGCATCCATATCAACTGGCCTGAACCAAATGTCAAACACGTCAAATGAAACGCCTCATCCCGCCCCGTGATCACCGCCTCAATCACAGCACCCGCATCCTGGACATGAGCCAAAGGCAAATCCAATCGGGTCACCATCTCGGCCAAAGGGCCAACCGCATGAATGCGCCCATGGGTCATCCAGGCCAAATGATCCGCCAGTTCAACTACTTCACTCATATCATGTGTGACATACAACATGGGCAACCCATAACGACGCTGCAAACGACGCATGAAATTCAGAATTTTCCCCTTTCCGGCTTGATCCAGAGAGGCCAGGGGTTCATCCAGAAGCAACAAATCAGGCGTGGTCAACAAGGCACGTCCCAAAGCCACCCTCTGCCGTTCGCCTCCCGACAAACCATGAGGCCAACGGTGCAACATTGGAGACAACTCCAACAGTTCCACCACCTCTTCCATGGTGATTTTACGCCGTTTCAAAGGAATGCGCTGCCAGCCATATTCCAGATTGCCAGCCACCGTGAGATGCTCAAACAAACGCCCATCCTGAAACACCACACCCACCGAACGGAGATGCGGTGCCAGAAAACAGGCCTTGTTCACATCCTGCCACACCTTTTCCCCGAACCGCAACCACCCGGCATCTGCCCGTTCCAAACCCGCCAGACAACGTAAAAAAGTGGTTTTGCCACTGCCGGAAGGACCAAACAAGGCCACCACTCCCGTCAGGTCCATGGTCAAACCCGCATCCAGTAAAAAGGCCCCCTTGGCCAAACGAAACCAGGCATCCAGTTTCATGCGCGACCCGATGCAACTCGCCGGTTGATCCAATGCACCGCCACCAAAGCCACCAGGGAAAAAATCAACAGTGCCATGGAAAGCCAATGGGCACGTGCATAAGAAAAATTTTCCACATGCTCATAAATGGTCACGGAAATTACCTGGGTCTGGCCAGGAATGTTGCCTCCCACCATCAAAACCACGCCAAACTCCCCAAGGGTATGAGCAAACCCCAACACGCCAGCCGTCACAAAACCATGCCGGGCCAGTGGAACCGCCACACTCCAAAAACCATCCCAAGGTGATGCCCCCAATGTCCAGGCCGCCTCCAGGACGTTCCTGCCCACGCCTTCAAAGGCGCGCTGCAAAGGTTGCGTCACAAAGGGCAAGGAATAACAAACCGAAGCAATCACCAAGCCGGTAAACGTAAAAGACAAGGGATTCCCTGTCCAGGCTTGCCACATCCCTCCCAGCCAGCCACGGGGGCCTAAAAAAATCAACAAATAAAAGCCAAGCACCGTGGGTGGCAGTACCAACGGCAAGGAGACCACAGCTTCCACCAATGGTTTCCAGCGGCTTTTGGTGATGGCCAGCCACCAGGCCAGCGGAGCGCACCCCACCAGTAAAATCACAGTCGTGACACCTGCCAACCACAGACTCAAGCGCACAGCCAGCCAATCTTCTGTAGCCATCATGGTGGTTTGCCATAGCCCATCTGCACCAAGAGCGTACGAATCCTGGCCGAGGTCAAAAAAGTGATCAATTCCCCCACATCTGCGCGTCCTGCCCCACGCCGCAACACAATCCCCTCCTGACGCAACGGGGTATACAGATCAGAAGGAGGTTCCCACAACCAACCTGAAGAGAGGTTGTGCTGTTCATCCAAAAGCTGGGCATAAGCCACAAAACCGGCATCCACTGCCCCACTGTGGACAAATGCCAGGACATGGCCGACATTTTCCCCGACAGCCACGCGCCTGGCAAAACCCTGCCAAAGATCCAGAGCCGTCAACACCTCGCGGGCGGCCCGTCCATACGGGGCGGAATTGGGATTGGCCAGGGCAATACGTTTGATGGCTCCTGAGGTCACGGCCTCCACACCTTCAGGCAATCCTTTGGAATGGGCGGCAAACAGTACCAGCCTCCCAATGGCATAAACAAAACGGCTTTCAGGCAGAGCCAGATCAGCCTGTAGCAATAATGCCGGATAGGTCTCATCTGCGGCCAAAAACAGGTGATAGGGTGCGCCATTTTGAATCTGGGCGTAGAGCTTGCCCGAAGACCCGGAACTGATCAGGAGTTGATGTCCGGTCTGTCGGGTGAAAAGGGGGGCGAGTTGTTCCAGGTTTTTCTTGAAGCTGGATGTCACGGCCACATGGATCGTTTCAGCCCAAAGCAATCCAGGCCAGAGCAGCAACCAGGCATAAACAAAGACTTTCATCCTCCCAACGCCGACATGGGGAAGGTTTTTTGCAAATCCCGGTCCTCATCAAAATGGTGACGTGATGGTTTCAAATTCACCGCCGCCTGAATCCTTTCTTTCATCTGTGCATCCGTAGCCCCGGCCCGCATGGGGGTGAGCAAATCAACCCGGTCTGTTGCTCCAAGGCATAATACCAAAGCCCCTTTGGAGGTCAATCGCATCCGGTTGCAGGTATCGCAGAAGTGGCGTGAGCGGGCGGAAATGACTCCCACTTCCGTTTCTGTTCCCTGGACTCGAAAATAGCGTGCCGGTCCTGAACCGGGTTGTTTGGCGTGATGAACCGGATCCAGATCGCCCCCAAAATCCTGCCTGATCCGGGCAAGGATCTCCTCGGAGGAGACAAATCGTTCTGCAATCATCTGACCCGCCGGACCTACAGGCATGGTTTCGATAAATCGCAAAATCAAACCGTGTTGGACAGCAAATGTGATCATGGGGGAGATTTCATGATCATTGATGCCCCGCATCACCACCATGTTGATTTTGACCGGATGCAATCCTGCTGATTGTGCTTCCTGGATGCCTTCCAGGACCGGGGTCAATGTGCCGCCACGGGTCAAGGTGGCAAAAATCTCCGGGGTCAAGGTATCCAGGGAGATATTCACCCGATGCAATCCAGCTTCTCGCAGAGGTCGGGCCAGACGGGCCAACAGCACCCCATTGGTCGTCAGTGACAACTCGCCGAGTCCCGACAGGTTCCCAAGTTCCTGGACCAGGGTCACTACATTGCGTCGCAACAGAGGTTCCCCACCTGTGAGACGAATCCGATCCACCCCCAATTCGACAAACAGGCGTCCCAATCGGGCGATCTCTTCCAGGCTCAACAATTGTTGATTGGAGACCATCGGTTCCTCGACGAGGCGACAATAATCGCACCGGAGATTGCACCGATCCGTTACCGAGACCCGCAAATAGCGAATGGTTCGTCCGAATGAATCCAATAGTGTCATAGTCTTTCCAGTTCAAAGCGACAAAGGATCTGCAAAAAAAAAAATTAAAAAAAAAGGGTGGAGGGGTCTGGGGAGGCGGTTCACCGCCTCCCCAGGACGTTTCTCCGAACGGTTATGTTCAAATGAACAACCGATCCAATCACAAAGAAAAATGTCTCAGCACGCCCGCCCAGGTTTCATTGGAGCGAGCCAATTCTTTAAGTACATGCTTGATGCGCAGAGGCAAGGGGCCATCCGGGTGATCGTATTCAAACACGGCATGATTTTTCTGTTCCGCATCGTCCAATCTTTTTTCCACCTGTTTGATTCGTTCCTCCAAGGGGTTCAGCATGGTGCGCCGATCCCATAGAATGAAGCCGACAAAACTCAACAAAGTGGTCAGAATTCCCAAAAACATGACGAGTACGGTCTGACGCAAACTGATGATCTCTTCACGCACATCATCAATCCGCCTGTTGACATCATCGAACCGCTTGTTGACATCATCGAACCGTT
>JAMOBH010000115.1:0-15072 GCA_039908085.1 Magnetococcus sp. YQC-5 | reverse complement strand
TTTCAATAGAAGCAATTTTTTTGTTGTAAGTTGGTCTTGGTCGTATTTTTTGATCTTTTCTAAAGTTTGCGTAATTTTTTCAACATGATTTTCAGCCTGAAAAATGTAGACTTCATATGCTTGGTGAAAATCAAGCATAAATAATTGTTCTGCAAGATATTTTGCTATTTTCTACCAGACACTATGTTAACATAAGGTTGGTGGAGCCGAGGGGGATCGAACCCCTGACCTCCGCATTGCGAACGCGGCGCTCTCCCATCTGAGCTACGGCCCCAAAAAAATCATTCATGATTATCCACGGGCTGTTCCTGAAAAACAAGGGCCAACATGTGGAGTGCTGCACGATTTTTTGCTGCCACAGGCACGCTTCAAGCCCAAATCATGCACTCCAGCATACTGAAAACCTCCATTTCAAGCCATTCGACAGTGAATTTTTCTCAGGATGCAAAGGGTCTGTTGCCATGGAGATGACTCGCGAGTAAACTATCTGGTGCAGCCATTATCGTAAATCGCCAAGGGAGCTATCATGCGGGAGATTGTTTACGGACTTGTGACCAGCAGCCTTAACAAACTGGTTCAAGAGGGCTTTTTGCCCTCTGAGGTTTTATCCACGCCAGCAGGGGGCGTTTTGGACATCAAAGTGGAACGACCACGGGATCCCTCCCATGGCGATTTTTCCACCAATGCCGCCATGGTCTTCGCCCGTATGCTCCAGATGAAACCCAGAGATCTGGCCAGAAAAATCCTGGATGCTTTGCCTGCCGAGCAAACCGATGGCATTCTTTGTGATATCGCTGGTCCGGGTTTCATCAATTTTCATTTCGCGCCCGAACGCTTGCGGCGTTTGGTGGACGACATTTTGGCCAAAGGGTCTGCTTATGGCTCTTCCCAACTGGGAATGGGTAAACGGGTTCTGGTGGAGTTCGTTTCCGCCAATCCCACGGGACCCATGCATGTCGGGCATGGTCGGGGTGCGGTCACGGGCGATGTCATGGCCAGGTTGCTGACCGCTGTGGGCTATGAGGTCAAACGAGAATATTACATCAACGATGCTGGCAATCAGGTGGATGTCCTGGGCCATTCGGTGCTGTATCGTTATCGGGAACTTTTGGGGTTGACGGCTTTTCCTCCCCCAAATGGTTATCCGGGTGAGTATGTGCAGGAAATCGCTCAGGCTCTCATCCTTCGTGACGGGGAACAATGGCTGGCTGCCTCCACCCCTTTTGGACAGCCTCTTGTGCCCGAAAATGAATCCAACCTGCCCAAACCACCTCCAGAAGTCGTCCAGTTCGCCATGGACTGGGTCTTGCAGGAAATTCGTCAGGATCTGGAACATCTGGAGATCCATTTTGATCATTGGTTTTCCGAACGCTCTTTGCATGCCGGTGGGGGCATTGATCGGGCTGTCGAAACTTTGACGCAGAATGGTTGGATTTACCAGGGAACCCTGGAACGACCAAGGGGAGGAGACTCCATTGTGGCCGATGATTCCGATTTACGCCTGCAAACCTTGTTTCGCTCCTCAAAATTGGGCGACGATGCAGATCGGGCCTTGTACAAATCCGATGGTTCGTATACCTATTTCGCTGCGGACATTGCCTACCACCTCAACAAGGCCCAACGCGGTTTTGATCTGCTCATCGATGTCTGGGGGGCGGACCATGGTGGGTATGTCAAACGGGTCAAAGCCGCTCTGGAAGCCATGACCGGACGCAACAACCTCTTGGATGTCGTCCTCACTCAGATGGTCAACCTGACCCAAGGAGGAAAACAGGTGCGTATGTCCAAACGGGCCGGAACCTTTGTCACCCTCCGCGAGGTTCTGGAAGAGACTGGACCTGATGCCATACGGTTTTGGTTTCTGACCCGTTCGTCCGGGGCCGGACTCGATTTTGATCTGGATCTGGCCAAGGCCAGAACCAATGACAATCCGGTCTATTATGTGCAATACGCCCATGCGCGGGTTTATTCGATCCTGGCCAAACTCAAGGAGCTTAAGCTTTCTGACTCACAGGGGGATCTCGCACGGTTGGTGGCTCCAGAGGAGATGGCTCTCATTCGTTTGCTCGGCATGTTCCCCGAAATGGTGGAAGGGGCTGCTCTCAATCGGGAACCCCATCGTCTGACTTATTATTTGTCCGATTTGGCTGCCGCTTTTCATGGGTATTATAACAATTATCGCATCCTGGATGAAAATCCAGAAGTGCGCGGTGCCAGATTGGCTTTGATGCGATCCACTGGAATCGTCATAGCTAATGGTTTGTCTTTATTGGGTGTTTCTGCCCCGGAATCAATGTGAATCCACGTTATCCCACCTCTAATCAGTTCCGTCGTCATCGGAACCGCAAACTTGGACGCCCCATCCTGTTGGGATTGTTGGGGGTGATGGTTCTCTATTTCATTTTTTCCTCCCCCAAATCCTCCAACCAACCGGATGTCAAACCCAGTGCGGAAAGCACATCGGTTGAAGAAGAAATAACAAAACACTTACAAACAACAGCACCTCCGACATCCACGGTTTCGGCGTCCCACTCCGCACGCAAGAACGTGGAGCCTGCGGTGCGACGTCAACCGGTCATTGACACGCCTTTACACCCCAGCTCAGACAACCATTTGGATCCTTTGGAACCCCATTTCAAGATGGATGAGCCGTCTCCACAGGATAGTGTCAAAGAATTGCCGTCCCTGGTTCCGGCCAAATCGTTTATTACTCTTCCCGTTGCCACGCAAACCACCAAGCCGCCGGATGTAAGCAAGAATATCCCCGCAACCAAAACCACCGAAGCAACCAAGGCCGCCGAAAGTGCCAAGGCTGCCGAAAGTGCCAAAACGGCCAAACATGCCAAAACGGTTGACTCCGCCAAGTTATCCGAGACCTCTCATACTGCCAAAGAGGTGACAGCGACCACTTCGCCTCCAACCCTCCCCAAGGAATCACCCAAAGAATCATCCGAGTCCACGGAGCATGAGAGTATCATGCCCTCCGCACCCAGGGAATTGGCCCCCAAGCCCCGACTGCCTGACGTGGATATGACGTTTTATCGGGAATTGCCCAGACGCAAGGTGATTGTGCCTCTGGAGGAACCAACCGACTCCCAACCGCCCAAAACCACCGTCGCCCATGACAAGCCCCAGCCCCCTCCAGCAGCTCAAGAAAAAACGCCTCCTGCCCGTGGTTCGGGTTCTTATATCGTGCAGTTGGCCGTATTTAATGATGCCACGCGAGCAAATACCATGGTGAGTGATCTCCAACGGCGTGGCGTGCCAGCACGCATGGTTAAAAGCAAGGATGGGGCCTTTTATCGCATTCGCCTGGGGCCGTTCCCTTCCCATGCTGAAGCAAGCAAATCATTGATACAATGGAAATTAAGTGGATATTCCACCTTGATTTTCCAGAACAACGAAGGTTGACCCTTCATCTGGTTTGATCCCACCTGACCTTGCGCCTGTGCCTCCCATTTTTTTTGTAATTTGAATTGATTTTTTTGATCCCTTTTTGGTAGGCTCTGTGTACGTGAAGTCTGTCATCTTCTTGCCATGGAGAAACTGCGATGGAGCCAATGACCACCGTTTTGTTGGCCGCCGTGCCTTACGTTGCCGACAAGGTTGGAGGGCACCTTGTCAAAGACGCCTATGAGCGTGTGAAAGGATACATTAAGAACAAAATGGGTCGAGACCACCAAGTGATCCAGGCCATTCAAGCAGTAGAGGCCAAACCGGATTCCGAAGGGCGCAAACTCACTTTGAATGAAGAGGTGGTCCAGGCCCAATTACACCAGGACAAAGAACTGTTGCAATTGGTGGAGAGCCTGCATCACGCGCTGTCACAAGGGGGAGTGACTTTCAATAATACGACAATCAACGTGGGCACGGCCAACCACTCTGTGGTAGGACAAAACGTGACGATTCATCGCTAGGGATGGGGTGCAATCATCTCATGCACATCCCTACATCCCGACAAACTCATATTGATGTGAATACTGCCTGCAACTCTGTAATAGGAGATACTGTGCTTATTCATAACAATTATAGTCAATCAATACCCAGCCCGGAATTGATTCTGGACCTTAACCCAGTTCAATGGAAAGAAAACAACATTTCACGTTTTCGCTATACTGCCCAAGGCACGCCCCTGTTTGGGCGCGAAACGGAAATGGCTCGATTGCGCGAATTTCTGGACCCCAAACACGGAGTTTTTTGTTGGTGGTTGGTCGGGGGACCGGGTGGTATCGGCAAGAGCCGCATCGCCTTTGAACTGGCCCTGGAGATGAAACAACAAGGATGGCAGGCTGGTTTTCTGAGCCGGAAAAAAAGTGCCGAGGAACGGTATGCCTTTTTGATAAATCCACCGTCGAATTGGCCATCAAATCCGACTCTGTTGATCATCGATTATTTTTCAGGGGAGGAACAACAAACCGGAGATGTGGTGGAGGCACTCACGCGCCACCAGACACAAGGGCATCCGGTGCGTCTGCTGCTGTTGGAACGGGAAGTCGATCCCGATACTTCTTGGTGGAAAGGGTTTTGGGGTAGTGGCGGAAATCGTCTGAGTGCTATGGAGGATAGCCGTTATGAACTTCCAATGGTGCTATCTGGTTTGCCTTTGAAGGTCATGGCCCAGGTGGTTGGGAATTGGCCAAAGCAAAAACCACTAAAAAAACAATGGATTAATGTATTGGAACGGTTGGATGTTGGAGGGCGTCCCCTTTTCGCAGCCTTCCTGGCCGACGCACTCCAAGAAGAAACCGTAGATTGGGATCAACGCGCACTGATCAATCGGATTCTGGAACGTGAACAAGAGCGTTGGAAACAAACGTGCGGCGATGTGAAAGAAGACCTGCACCTGTTGCTGCTGGCCACTCTGTGCGGTGGAATCGATATGTCAGACAAGCATTTACACACGTATGCAAGAAACCTGCGTAGATCTGCCAATGAAATTCAAACGCCGATTTCCTTCGCAGAACGCTGCCTGATCATGACTGGGCATGCCCTGACACCGAACCAACAGCGATTTTTTCCCTTGGAACCGGATCTGCTGGGCGAGTTACTGCTCCTTGAATACTTGAAACCCACACAGCCCATTTTTCTTGACCGAAACAAAGCCTTGCGGGATGAGATTGTACATGCCGCATGGCAGATCAATCCCATGGGGGTGTTTGACACTCTCACACGCGCTGCCCAGGACTTTCCCAAACACGAAACTCTGTTTTGTTTGGCTCAAATGATGCCAGAGCAGCCAATCGGGAGATTCTTTTGGGCGCAAGCGGTGGTCAACGTTATCGCTTTCGCAGGAGATCAAAAGCTTGACCATGCTGAAAAATTATTTCGTCAGCTTGCCGACCAGGCCTCCTCCCATGTTGGGGAGCCTCTATTGCGAAAAAAGCAAGCCGAAGGCGCGTTCAATTTGATCAACAATTATCTCAGTGCCCAGCAGATCACGGAGGCGGGGGCCATGTACGAGATTCTCGCCACCCTGGCCCTCTCCCATGCCGGGGAGCCTCTATTGCGAGAATATCAAGCCAAAAGCGCGTTCAATTTGATCAACAATTATATCGAGGCTAGGCAAATCGAGGATGCACGGACATTATACGAGATCCTCGCCGCCCTGGCCTCCTCCTATGACAGGGAGCCGCCATTGCGTGAGGTGCAAGCCAGGGGCGCAGTCAATTTGATCGACGTTTATGACAAGGCCGGGCAGATCAAGGAGGCACGGGCACTGTACGAGACCCTCGCCGCCCTGGCTTCCTCCCATGACGGAGAGTCGCCGTTGCGAGAGTTGCAAACCAAAAGTGCGTTCAATTTGATCACCCTTTATCTCAAGGCCGGACAGATCGAGGAGGCACGGGCATTGTACGAGACCCTCGCCGCCCTGGCCTCCTCCTATGACGAGGAGCCGCCATTGCGAGAGGCGCAAGCCAGGGGCGCAGTCCATTTGATCACCGTTTATGACAAGACAGAGCAGATCAAGGATGCACGGGCACTGTACGAGACCCTCGCCACCCTGGCCTCCTCCCATGCCGGGGAGCCGCCATTGCGAGAGGCGCAAGCCAAGGGCACGCTCAGTTTGATCATCAATTATATCAAGGCCGGGCAGATTGAGGAGGCGCGGGCACTGTACGAAACCCTCGCCGACTTGGCCTCCTCCAATGCCGGAGAGCCGCTATTGCGAAAGTTGCAAGCCAAAAGCGCGTTCAACTTGATCAGCAATTATATCAAGGCCGAGCAGATCGAGGAGGCGCGGGCACTGTACGAGACCCTTGCCGCCCTGGTCGCCTCCGATGCCGGGGATCCGCCATTGCGAGCGTTGCAAGCCGAAAACGCGTTCGATTTGATCACTCTTTATCTCAAGGCCGAGCAGATCGAGGAGGCGCGGGCACTGTACGATACCCTCGCCGCCCTGGCCGCCTCCCATGCCGGGGAGCCGCAATTGCGAGAGTTGCAAGCCAAGGGCGCGGTCAATTTGATCACCCTTTATTTCAAGGCCGAGCAGATCGAGGAGGCGCGGGCACTGTACGATACCCTCGCCGCCCTGGCCTCCTCCCATGCCGGGGAGCCGCAATTGCGAGAAGAACAAGCCACGGGCGCGGTCAATTTGATTTTCGCTTATGGCGTTGCAGATCAAATCAAGGAGGCGCAGGCACTGTACGAGATCCTCGCCGCCCTGGCCTCCTCCCATGCCGGGGAACCGCCATTGCGAAAGTTGCAAGCCAAAGGCGCGTTCCGTTTGCTCTCCACTTATATTGATGTCAGACAGATCAGGAAGGCGCGGGCACTGTACGATACCCTCGCCGCCCTGGCCTCCTCCCATGCCGGAGAGCCGCCATTGCGAGAGGAACAAGCCAATGGCGCGCTCAATTTGGCTTTAGAGTATGGCAATGCCGATCAAATCGAGGAGGCGCGGGCACTGTACGATACCCTCGCCGCCCTGGCCTCCTCCCATGCCGGGGAGCCGCCATTGCGAGAATGTCAAGCCAAGGGCGCGTTCAATTTGATCCAAGCTTATCTCAAAGCCGGGCAGAACGAGGAGGCGAGGTCATTGTTTGATGATAACGCCTCCTCCGAGGAATTTTTGTGCATCTTGCCCGACAAAATAATCCAGGTCAGGCCTCAATTTATGTAATAAAAAGAAACGATCTGGCATCTATCAAACGCCAATCCAAAATAATCTGGATTGTCCGCGAGGTGATTGGTAAACGCAAGAAGGATGGATCAAACGCATCTGTGCCTCTTCCCATGCTGAAACGAGCCAATCATGGCTACAATGAATATTCAAGGATATTCCACCTTGGATTTTCCAGACCAACGATGATTAATCATAAGTAAACCCCCGGCTTTGCCGGGGGACTCACAAAGTTTGACATGTCAGGGAATATTCCATGGTTTGCTGTCCTTTTGGTCGAGAGTTCCTCAGGGGCTGGAGAAATGGGCTGGGATGAACTCAAGACGGACGTTGGAATTTCCTCGGACTGCTTTTAAACGATTGCGAAAAGGCCACTTTGAGGAGCCAGCAATCGAAAACCCCCGGCTTTGCCGGGGATTGTTACTTAATATTTATTTATGATTGATTTAATATAACTTTATGAATATATATTAAAACTTTTTAAAATAAAAAAATAAAAATTTCCAGCTTGATAGATTTTTTACCCGTCGAGTACTCATTATTTGATGATTAAGGACTTATTCACTGCTGGACAAAGAGGATCAAAACATGAAAAAAATCAAGATACGTGGCTGCTGTGTTGGGTGGGTGTTATTGAGTTTGATTGTCTGTTGGCCTGCTGTTGCCAAGAGTGAGGATGTGATTCGCCTTGGGGTGATACCCTTGCTTAACTCTTTAGAATTGACAGAAAAATTTGGCCCCATGTTGGGATATCTCGAAAAACGTCTGGGACAGCCTGTCAAGCTGAAGGTGCCAGCCAATTTTCGTTTGTTGATCGATGCCTTGGGCGAAAATCAACTCGAAATCGTCTATCTGGGACCAGTACCCTATTTGCATCTGGTGGAACAATACGGTCTCAAACCGATTTTGGCGATGGAGGAGTTGAAGGGGAAAAAAGACTATCATGGGGTGATTTTCGTGCGCCAGGAGAGTCCCATTCAAGGGCTTGGAGATCTGGCTGGCAAGCGTTTCGCCTTTGGTGATCCAGAATCCACCATGAACCACACACTCCCAAAATTGATGCTCGCTCATGCGGGTGTGGGTTTGAAGGATCTGGCGAAACATGCCTTTGTGGGCAATAATCAGAACGTGGTCTTGTCGGTCTTGATGGGACAATTCGACGCGGCTGGGGTGAAAGAAGATGTCTATGCCCAATACGAGTCACGGGGTCTGCGTGTCATCGCCAAATCATTACCTGTTCCCAATCTGATGTTTGTAGCTGGAAGCCATATGCCCAAGGAGTGGGTGGAACGCGTGCGGGAGGCCATGACATCCATGCATCAGACACCGGAAGGCATGGCAGCTTTGAAAAAATTCCACGCTGACGCAACCGCCCTGATTCCCTCTCAAGATAGTGATTTCAAGCCATTGAGGGCGTTTTTGCAAGAAAACAAAAAAAAATGATTCGAACCAACCTTGATCACATCCTTTTTACGTCACGAGTGTAATCTTGATGGAATTCTGGCAGCGGTATTCCAAATTTTTGATCTTTTCCCTGATCATGATCATCTTTCTGGTGTTGCAGGGCGTGGTGGTGATCAAGGAACAACGGGACAATCTGAACACGATCCATCATGAACGGCTGCAAGACGATCTCAACCTGATCGCCATGATGGCTTACGAAGCCATTCTCAAATATGACCATGTGACCATGGAAAAGGTCTTGACCCAGTGGGCTGAAATGGATCAGGACATCGTGGAATTGACAGCCGTGGCAGCCAATCAATTTGTCTTGGTGCAGTACCGAAATCCAAATCGTGGCGGTGTTTTGGGGGTGCATCAACGCGAGGTCATGCATGAGGGGGAACTGTTGCTGCACATCACCATTCACAGCAACAATAACCGCGCCAGGGAGGATCTGTACCGGCTCAGTGTCAAGCTGGGCATCCTGTCGATTTTCCTGATGATCCTGTTTGGAATCATTATCCGGTTGATGTTGTGGCATACCTCCGTGCTGCCGTTGGAAGAGGAAATTTCCAAGCGCAAGCTGGCTGAGCAACAGACAGATCGCATCAGCAAGATCCATGCGACCATCAACGATTTGTTGCTCATCACCTTGCAACCCATTCCTCTGCGTGATCAATTGCGCCAGGCTTTAAACAAATTATTCACCATCCCCTGGTTGGCCATCGAGGCCAAAGGCGCGATTTTTCTGGCAGACCGGGAGCAGACCCGTTTGACCATGGCGGTCCAGGAGGGTTTGGATGATGCTTTGCTGGTTTCCTGTCAAACCATCCTTTTTGGCAGATGTCTGTGCGGTCGCGCAGCCAGTCAAAAGGAGATCCTTTTTTCCAACCATCTGGATTCCAGACACGACATTCGTTTCGATGGCATGCAAGATCACGGTCATTACTGTGTTCCCATCCTGTCCGCGCAGGAAGTGCTGGGGGTGTTTACCCTCTTTGTGGAAGAGGGACATGTTTTTTCCATTGAAAATAAAAATTTTTTGCAGTCCGTGGCCAACACCCTGGAAGGTTTGATCCTGCGTCAACGCAGCGCAGATGACCTGCTCCAACTCAATGAGCTTTTGGAACAAAAGGTGGAGTTGCGTACCGAAGAATTGCGTGCCTCCATGGAATATTTGCATCAAGCCCGTGATCAACTGCATCAATCCGAAAAAATGGCAGCTTTGGGACGACTGGTGGCAGGGATTTCTCATGAGATCAACACCCCAGTGGGCATCGCCTATACGGCATCCAGTTTTCTTGAAGAGCGTAGCGTGGCCATGATGGCCAAATATCGTGACCAAGGGGTGACAGGGGCAGAATTGTATGCCTTTATGGAAAACATGGAAGAGGCTTCACGCCTGATTCTAAGCAATCTGGAGCGGGCGGCCCAATTGATTCGCAGTTTCAAACAAGTGGCGGTGGATCAATCCAGCGACAATTTGCGCATGATCAACCTGGGTGCCTATTGCCAGGAGATCATAGACAGCCTACGCCCCAAACTCAGACAGATCAATAACCAGATGCGTCTCCAGTGCCCGGACAATCTGAAGGTGATCAGCTATCCAGGAGTTTTTTTTCAGATCATCAGCAATCTGGTCATGAACTCCCTGTTGCACGGTTTTGAAGAGCGGGCAGAAGGTCGCATTACGCTTGACATCTCCCTGGATGGGGCGGATACCGTGTCGATGATCTATCGTGATAATGGCAAGGGAATCGATATCAATGATGAAAAGCGCATCTTTGAGCCGTTTTTTACCACCAAGATCGGACTGGGTGGCAGTGGCCTTGGATTGCATATTGTTTACAATCTGGTGACACAAAGTTTACGAGGCTCGATTGTCTGTCATGGTTTCCCTGGAGAGGGGGCTGAGTTTGTCATCCGTTTCCCAAGATGTGCAGAATAAAGGGTTCACCTGCACACGAACGGGCTGGTCAGTGGAGTTCCACGGTCGTCTGCGGCATTCCTGGATTCCATCACCGCATCCACCATTACAGAATATACGCGCTTTTCAAACTCATGCTGCTTGCCGGTTGCCTTGTTGTGCAATGAATGCTAAATTGATAAAATTTTTCCCAGTCAAGCAAAGCCATACCCCTTGTCAAGGATGCCCGTTCCATGTTTGGTGCCATTGCCCGTAAGCTCTTCGGATCCAGTAATGATCGTTATCTGAAATCCCTGAATCCCATCATCCAGAAAATCAATGCCCTGGAGCCTGATTTCGTGCGCTTGAGCGCGACGGAACTTACCCAAAAAACCATCGACTTCAAACAACGTCTGGCCAATGGACAACCCCTGGATGACCTGTTGCCCGAAGCCTTCGCCGCTGTCCGCGAAGCCAGCAAACGCACGACCGGCATGCGTCATTTCGATGTCCAAATGCTCGGCGGCGTGGTCTTGCACCAAGGCAAAATCGCAGAAATGAAAACCGGAGAAGGCAAAACCCTGGTCGCCACCTTGCCTCTCTACCTCAATGCCCTCACCGGCAAAGGGGTTCATCTGGTCACCGTGAACGATTACCTGGCCATGCGCGATTCGGCCTGGATGAGCAAAATCTATTCCGCTCTCGGCATGGAAACCGGCGTCATCATTCATGGCCTCGACGATGCCCAACGCCGTCGCGCCTATCAGGCCGATATCACCTATGGCACCAACAACGAGTTCGGTTTCGACTTCCTGCGCGACAACATGAAATTCGCCTTGGAAGATATGTGTCAACGTCCCCTGCATTTCGCCATCGTGGATGAGGTGGATTCCATTCTCATCGATGAGGCCCGTACCCCCCTCATCATATCCGGGCCAACCGAAGACAATACCGATAAATATTACAAGGTGGACCGCGTCATTCCACGCTTGACCCGCGATCTCCATTACACCATGGACGAAAAAGCTCGTACCGTGATCTTTACCGAAGAAGGCAACGAAACCATCGAAGAGATCCTCAGAGAACGCGGTGTCCTGAAAGAGGGCGGTTTGTACGATGTCCAAAACGTGGAAATCGTCCATCACGTCAATCAGGCCCTGCGCGCCCATGTCATGTTCGAAAAAGACAAAGATTACATCATCAAAGACGGCGAAGTGGTGATCATCGACGAGTTCACCGGACGCATGATGCCAGGACGTCGCTACTCCGATGGCCTGCATCAGGCCCTCGAAGCCAAAGAAGGCGTGGTCATCCAAAACGAATCCCAAACCCTGGCCTCCATCACCTTCCAGAACCTCTTCCGCATGTACCAAAAATTGGCTGGCATGACCGGAACCGCTGATACCGAGGCGTCGGAATTCCAATCCATCTACAAACTCGAAGTCGTCATCGTGCCAACCAACCGGGATATGATCCGCAAGGACAGCGACGATGTGGTTTATCGCACTCAGGAAGAAAAAATCAATGCCATCATCGAAGAAATCCAGGATTGTCGCCAGCGGGGACAACCCGTGCTGGTGGGCACCATTTCCATCGAAAAATCCGAAGAACTCGCACGTCGCTTGAAAAAACTCAAGATTCCACATAACGTCCTCAACGCCAAACATCACGAAAAAGAGGCCGCCATCGTCTCCCAGGCCGGTCGCAAAGGAGCCATTACCATTGCCACCAACATGGCCGGACGCGGAACCGATATCCAGTTGGGCGGCAACCCGGACATGCGCATTGCCACCGAAATCCCAACTTCTGCCTCTCCAGAAGATCGCCAACGCCTGGAAGCCAAATTCCGCGCCGAATGTCTCGCCGAAAAACAAGAAGTCCTGGCGGCTGGTGGCTTGCACATCCTGGGGACCGAACGTCATGAAGCCCGTCGCATCGACAATCAATTGCGCGGTCGCTCTGGACGACAGGGCGATCCAGGCTCCAGTCGCTTTTATCTCTCCTTGCAAGATGACCTCATGCGTATTTTCGGCTCGGAACGCATGGATGGCATGTTGCAAAAACTCGGCTTGCAAGAAGGCGAGGCCATCATCCATCCCTGGATCAACAAAGCCATCGAATCCGCTCAGAAAAAAGTCGAAGGACGCAACTTCGACATCCGAAAAAATCTCCTCAAGTTCGATGATGTTATGAACGAACAACGCAAGGTCATCTATGACCAACGCCGCGAATTGATGGAATCTGCTGATATTCTTGATTATATTCAAGATATGCGCGAAGATCAGCTTGATGTGTTGATTCATGATTGCCTGCCTGAAGAGGCTCACCCGGAAGCCTGGAAAATCCGTGAGTTCGGGGATGGCATGGTGCATCAATTCAACGTCAACGTCCCGGTTCAGGCATGGTTTGAGGAGCGGGACATCACCGCCAAGGCGATCCGGGATCGCTCCTGGGAGGCGATTCTTGCCTATAATCAGGCCCGTGAAGAGTCCATGGGGACTCCCCTCATGCGCTATCTGGAAAAGGCCATTCTGCTCCAGATCCTCGATGCCCTTTGGAAAGAACACCTCTTGAACATGGATCACCTCAAGGAAGGCATCCATCTGCGCGGCTATGCCCAAAAAGATCCCTTGAACGAATACAAACGGGAAGCCTTTGAATTGTTCGACAGCCTCATGGACCGGATCAAGTCTGAAGCCATCGAGGTCTTGGGTCGGGTGGAGGTGCGTCAACCCGACGAGGTGGAGCGCATGGAATCAGAACGGGCCGCAGCCAGAGATCGTCAACTCTCCATGAGCCACCCTAACGCCGATACCTGGCAGGAGGAGCAGCAGGAAGGGGACCAGGAACACACTCCTTTTCGTCGCGACGGAGACAAAGTGGGACGCAATGCCCCCTGTCCCTGTGGCAGCGAGAAAAAATATAAATATTGTTGCGGACGTTTGTCTTGAGACAATCATGGGAAGATCGGCCTGGATCATCTGGTCGGCATTCCTGGGGAGGCGGTCAACCGCCTCCCCAGACATCTCCTTTCTTTTTTTAAAAAATTATTAAAAAAAAAGAGGGGGTCTGGGGGATTCATCCCCCAGGGTTTTGCCTTTGACTTTTTTCCCGCAAGGCATCCTGTTCAATCATTTGGCTGGAAAGATGATCAAGACCTGCATGGCTCATTCCAAGAAACTGCTTCTCTGGATGGTATTGTTTGTCCTGGCCTCCTGCTCCAAGGGGGAAGAGGCGGGCAAAGGAGGAGGCAAAGGCAATCAACCGGTGGCGGTGTCGGTGGTTCAGGTGGTACGCAAAAACGTCCCCCTGACTTTGCAAGCCATGGGCAACGCCGAAAGTTGCCATACTGTGGCCGTGAAATCCAGAGTGGATGGCGAAATCATACGCTCACATATCACCGACGGCCAGGAAATCCCTCAGGGCCAGCCCCTGTTTGACCTGGACAGCCGTCCGTTCCAATACCGCCTGAATCAGTTGAAGGCCAATCTGCAACGGGATCTCGCCCTCCTGGACAACGCCAAGGCCAAAGAACAACGTCAGGTGGTCTTGCGCAAGGAAAAAATCGCCTCGGAAGAAAACACCTCCTCTCTGGTTTCCGTGCGTCAGGCAGCAGAGGCTACCGTGGCCGCAGACCGGGCCGCCATTGCCGAAGGAGAATTGCAACTCGCCTTTACCCATATTGTTTCTCCGATCTCCGGCATGGTCGGACGTATTCTCATCCAGGCAGGCAACCTCGTGAAGGCCAACGACACCAATCCCCTGGTGGTGATCAATCAAGTTGATCCCATGTGCATCTCCTTTACGGTGGCCGAACAGCATCTGCCGATCATCCGGAAAAGCCACGCCAAATCACCTCTTACATTACAGGTTTATGCCAGCAAAGGAGCTGACGACCCGCCCATTTCCGCCACTTTGCTCTCCTTGGATCATGCCATTGATCGACAAACCGCCTCCTTGCGTCTGAAGGCCATGGCGGACAATCCAACGCGCCGACTCTGGCCCGGAATGTTCGTCACGCTTGCCATGAAACTGGCTGACCGCCCTGACGCCTTGGTGATTCCCGCCCAGGCTGTGCAGAGCAGCATGAAAGGAGCCTTTGCCTACGTGGTCAAACCCGATAAAACCGTGGAACAACGTCTCTTGACCATTGCTCAAGAAAATAAAGAGGAATCTGTAATTACAAATGGTGTGAATGAGGGCGAATGGGTGGTCACGGTGGGACAGTGGCGTCTCAAGCCTGGGGCACTGGTGGAGATTCCTCAGACCAAAGAGGATGCTAAAAAATAAAGTCTGTCGCTGAAGGGGGAGGGTCGGTTTGTCTGACAGACAAAGGAGTGTGTTTTCTTGTTAAATGATAAAAGTTTATAATGACCGACTTGATTTGAACTCTGTTCGGAGGTCTTGAAAACCAGACAAAACATCCGTGATCAGGAGATCCATGCCAACCATCTGGAGGGGCAGAATGCCGCCACCCGTCGTCGTAACAGTGCGTTTCGACGACGCACAAACACCTATGCCAAGACGACGGAAGGGCTGCAAAGGACACTGGATCTCCATTTGATCAATCATAACTTTATTCGTCGTCATTGGACAACAGGTG
>JAMOBH010000114.1:0-15293 GCA_039908085.1 Magnetococcus sp. YQC-5 | reverse complement strand
ATTTTTTATGATTTTTTTATAAAATTATTAAAAAAAAAGAGGGGGTCTGGGGGATTCATCCCCCAGGGTTTTTCTTTTGACTTTGTTCTCAGGATAATCGGTGATATGGGAAAAATCCGCGACATCATTTCCATGCTGAAAAACGTCTCATATTACAAACAGCTGGAAAGCAAACTGGATCAAGCCAATCGTGCGCTTCGAAGTCGCAAGCGGTTTGCTGAAATTCTGGCAACAGCGACCCATGAAAAACAGACCCTGGAGCAAATGTGTCAAGTACTTGTTCAAGAAGCTGGATACTGTCTGGCTTGGGTTGGATGGGTTGAAGAGGGAGAACAACAGCGGCTGATACCAATGGCTCAGTATGGTTTTGATACAGACTATCTGCAACAATTGCATTTGACTTTGGCCAACGCGCCTCCAGGGAACGGGTCGATGGAGAAAGTCTTCCAGACCGGAACTGCGTTTCTTGTACATAATCTGCATAAAAATTCTGATTCTTGTCCATGGCAAAAAATGGCGAAAAAGAAGGGGTATACTTCCAGAATCGCCATACCAATGAAAATGCGTGGAAAGCCATGCGGCGTTCTGAATTTATACACGCTCCAACCCGGCAGATTCGACTCTTTTGAAATAGAATGCTTAAGCGATCTGGCCAACCAGATGGCAGAAGGCATTGCGCGCCTCAGGGAGACAGCCAATCACTATCGCATGGAACAAGCCATCAAAGAAATTGAATTTCGCTTTCGTGATGTGTTTAATGTCATGGACAGGGGACTGATGGTGTATGATGTCTTCAATGATGGTGAAGATTTTATTCTTAGAAGCATTAACAAGGCTGCAACAAAAATTATTAATGTCGTAGCACACACTGTCATTGGTCGACGTGTCACCGAAGTTTTCCCACAGGGACGTGATTTTGGCCTGTTCACAGTCTTGCAACAGGTACACCGCACTGGAGAACCCACTTCTCATCCTACAGCTTATTTTAAACACAACAACCAACAGGGATGGCTGGAAAATTTTGTTTACAAGCTGGAATCAGGTGAAATCGTGACTGTTTGTAACGATTTCACGGAACAAAGACGCACAGAGAATCGATTGCGCTTGGCCCATGAAACCCTGAAGAACATCAGCGACATGGTGTTCTGGATACGTCCTGACAGCAGCTTTACCTTGGTCAATCATGCTGCCCGCGATTGCCTTGGTTATTCTCAGACAGAGTTGTTGACCTTGTCGATCACGGACCTGAATCCCGATTATCCACCAGATGCTTGGCGATCCCACTGGGAAGAACTGAAAAAAAAACGTACCATTGTTTTTGAATCCATCATGCACCGGAAACAGGCTCCCCCTCTGCAAGTAGAAATCAGTGCCAATTATGTGGAATTTGAAAATAATGAGTATAATGTGGCGATTGTGCGCGATATCAGTTTACGCAAGCAGAGTGAAAACGCATTGTTGCAATCGGAGCAGCTGCTGCGAGACCTGTATGAAAATGCACCCGTAGCATTCCTGTCCATTGATGTCACAAGTGGTCGTATCGTGCGATGCAATGCTGCCACACGCGAATTATTCGGGTATGACTGCGAAGAGATGCAACAAATCTCCATATATGATCTTTATTCTGACAGATATCGGGAACATTTTATGAATAAAGATGTGTTGCAACTGTTGAACATCAACGCCTGCGTACGAGATCAGGTCGTGATGCTGACCCGCAAAGATGGCAGCATTATTTGGGGCAGCATTTCGCTCTCTCCAAAAACAGATGCTCAAGGCCGCGTTGTGGAAAGTCGCATGACCATTGTAGATCAAACAAAACGCTGGAACGCCGAGATTTCACTACGCCAATACGCCGCGATTGTCTCGGCATCCAAAGATCTAATGGCATTTATTGACAAGAATTTTGTTTATCGTGCGGTCAACAAGGCCTATTTGCTCAACCATTGCCGCCAAGAGCAGGAAATCGTCGGTCATGCAGTCAAGGATCTGCATGGTATTGACCTCTTCGCACAGTTACGTCCCCGTCTTGATCGGTGCTTGCAGGGCGAGTCAATCAACTATCAAGCATGGTTCGTGTTTCCTGTATTGGGTCAACGATGGATGGATGTTTCCTATTATCCCCACTTGGAGGATGGCCAAGTGGAGGGCATCGTCGTGGTTTCACACGACATCACCGAGTTGAAATTGATGGATGAAGAACTACGTCGTAGCGAGGAGCAAGCGCGCCAAGCCAGCCTTGTAAAAGGTGAGTTTATGGCAAATATGAGTCATGAGATCAGAACCCCCTTGAATTCCATTATCGGTATGGGGTATCTGATTTTGAAGACCGAGCTTTCCAAGCAACAGCGCGACTACATGGAAAAAATACTGGGTGCCTCTCAGACGCTTCTGCATATTATCAATGATATTCTTGATTTTTCTAAAAGTGAATCCGGCCAGATGTCATTGGACCCGGTCATCTTCCATACAAATGAAATTTTTGATTATATTGCTGATTTGTTTGGCGGACAAGTGGCTGCCAAAGACGTGGAAATCATTTTTTCCATCTCTGGACAATTTTGTCATACCCTCTATGGGGACTACCGTCGATTGATGCAAGTCATTACAAATCTTGTGCATAATGCGATCAAGTTCACAGATCAAGGCATCATTGAAATTGCAATGCATTTCAATGAGATACAATCTGGAAAAAACAGTTTGGAATTTTTTGTGCGCGATACAGGCATCGGTATCCATGAGGAGCATATCAAAAAATTATTTGATCCATTTGTCCAGGCTGACAGCTCAACCACACGCAAATATGGTGGCACTGGACTGGGCTTGAGTATCTGCAAACGTTTGGTGGAATTGATGGGGGGCACCATTTGGGTAGAAAGCAGAGTTGACACAGGCAGTACATTTTATTTTACTGTTGACTTTGAATACAACACGGAAAATGCTGATGATGCCATATCTATCCCAGTGAGTATGCAAAACAGAAGAATTTTAGTTATTGATGACTCTAGGCTCACATGGAAGGGCATGGAGATTGTACTCTATGCGTTAAACATTCATATGACCCTGGTGCATTCATTGCCAGAAGCAGTCAAAGAAGTCATGACAGCCCTCCATCAAGGAAATCCCTATCATGTGGTAGTCATTGAGTGGCGTACCTTGGAACATCAGGGGACAGAGTTTGTCCGCCAGATGACTGGACGCCATCCGGCTATTCCACCCCCCAATATAATACCCAAAATTATAATAATGACCCCACACATCAATGATAATAGTTTTATAAATTATCAATATGCCGGGGCATCCCTTTTCCTGCAAAAGCCGATCACATACTCACATTTGATTGGATCCATCATGCATATGTATGGTGAACATTATCCAGGTGTGTTCCAGGTCAGTACTGCGACTGACGAAATCGTTACTGCACAACACATCGGTGGCAAGCGCATTCTGTTGGTAGAGGATAACGATAGCAACCAACAGGTCGCCAAAGAACTTCTGGAGCGGGCCAAATTGGTGGTGGCAGTTGCCTGCAATGGTCAAGAAGCACTAGAGATTCTGAATACACACCATTTTGATGCCGTCTTGATGGACCTGGAAATGCCGATCATGGATGGTTATGTAGCCACCCGTACAATAAGAAAGGATTCGCGTTTCAAAACACTTCCCATTATCGCCATGACCGCTCACGCCATGAATAATGTACGTCGCGATTGTATGAATTCGGGAATGAATGCTTTTTTAAGCAAACCTATTTTACCTGAACATCTCTATGCGGAGTTGGCCCGTTGGGTCGGCCCGATTCAGAAGTTGGATTGGAGTGTAAATGAAGTTGGGGAAGCCCCCTTGCTCCCAGATTTATCTGGGGTGGATATGGAAAAAGGATTGACCCATCTCAGTGGCAATCGACGATCCTATAAAAATTTATTATTACGATTTTACGAGGAACAACGTCATGTTGCCAATGAAATTCAGAATGCATTGGATTGCAACAATTTTCCAAAAGCAGCGCGTCTGGCTCATTCCATCAAAGGGGTGGCTGGCACTCTGGGAGCCGATGCCTTGCAGCAGGCATCCGATGCCTTGGAGAAAGCCATCCAGCATGGTACTGCTTTGGAACAATCCAATTGCGTTGCGGCGTTTGATGCGCTATTGAGACCTATCCTGGATGCCTTGGCATTATTCATGACAACCACACCCCAGAGTCCGACCCTTGAGTTGCATGAAGATAGTGTTTCAAATAAAGAACAACTGACCAATCTATTGACCGAATTGGCTGAATTATTGCGGGATGGCATTTCGGAAACCGATTCATTGATGGAGAGACTCAAAGGACATCTGCAAGCCACAAAGGCCGCCAAGGCATTCCAGGCATTACAAAAGCATATCTATCAATATGAGTTTGAAAAAGCCTTGGACAATGTGCTAGGTATAGCTGGCTTGTTGAAAATACAACTAAAACTTAACGGTTGGATAGTTTGTTTTGCAATGTTGCAATGAATTCCAATGTTCTGTCCTTGTCATATCGATTGACGCTATCAACAATCTCCTGAAGTTCATGACTCCAGGGTGTCGCTTGCCAGCACCGAATGATTTTGGATAAAAAAGAATCGATATCTCTGAAACCATTGTCAACCAACTCGGTCAAATGATTGAGTTGATCGACGATTTCTGCCGGGGCCACCGATACCATGGATTCACAAGCATTCATTTGTCCTGGGGCAAAGGCCACAATAAATGAAAATCGACTGCCATGATTCGGTCTGCTTTCGACACACAGTTCTCCTCCCAATCGAGCTACCAAACGTTTGGTTAACGCCACCCCCAAGCCCATACCTTTATATCTTCTTGTGAACGTGGATTCAGCCTGCGTGAAGGGTTCGAAAAGAGTTTGCAGAAATTCTGGTTGCATGCCGATACCGGTATCGACAATTTCAAATCGGAACGCCAAGCGACCTTGTTTGGAACCAACTGGCGTTACACTCAACAGGATCGTTCCGGCATCGGTAAATTTCAGTGCATTGTCCAACAACTGTTCAACAGCTTGATTCAAACGCCTGATATCTCCAATGCACGGCATTGGTGTCGGTACAGAACCCACTTGCAGTAGAAATTCAAGACCTTTGCGTTCGGCGCGCACAGACCATTCCTTTTTGATGCCGTTGAGCCAATCATCCAGATGAAATACAACTTCATTTTGATCACCGGCTCTTTCCAAACTGGAAAAATCCAACAAATCTGTGATTAAACGGAACAGATGAACTGCTGCGTCATGAATCCCCTCCAACTGTGATTTGTCATGAGGATCGGTTGCACGCGAGATCATCATGACAGAAGGAGCGATAATAGCGTTCAAGGGAGTAAGCAATTCATGACCGATACGGGCCATGAATTCACTTTTTACCAAATCAGCAAATTGCGCCTCATACAGGGCGCGACTCAGTTCTTCAGTGCGCACAGCCACCTGTTCTTCAAGAGAATGCTGCAACTTCCTTAATGCAAGATGGGTCTGAACGCGAATTTTTACTTCTTTTAGGGAAAAAGGTTTTACGATATAATCGACTGCGCCAAGCTTGAAACCTTCTGCCTTGAAATCTGTCTGATCCAAGGCCGAGAGGAATATAATCGGAATCGATGCCGTGCCTGGATCAGCCTTGAGGCGTTTGCAAACTTCCAGTCCGCTCATGCCCGGCATCATGATGTCCAGTAAAATCAGGTCTGGTTTGGGATCCAGTGCAGCCAATCGCAAAGCCAAAGCACCATGGGTGGCGGGACGAATCGCGTATTCATCCATCAGCAGATTCTTGAGAAGATCCAGATTCTCCACGACATCATCCACGATCAGGATGGATGGCTTGACAGTGTAGATCATAAGATTTGGTTTCCATAAAAATATTGAAAGATTTTTACACTCTGTGTGATACTTTTCCATCCATTTTTTTTGTGCATGGTTGCCATGAGCCAAAGAGCCACATAAGCGTTTATTTATAAACAATTTAAAGATATTGATACCCAACAGTCTCTGTGGCCTGGATTATAATGTACACTATTGAGCCATGTAAGAACATTCTTTCTTGCTATATCTTCAAATATAATCATATCACTGCCTCTGCATTCACATCATTGAAACTGCCAGGCATAGAGACTTTTTTTGCACCGCATCTCCTTCCACCCGCAACAATCACGGTTTCCTACAGGTGTGTTATGGGGTATGATGTTGGCTGTCATCCCCACCACGAAGGCTGCCACCCTATGGAACCCGTCGCCCCCCTGGAACCTCTCTCCTATGGATGCATGGACCCACGCCGGGTTCGACGCGCTTTGCGCCGTGGGGCACCAGTCAAACCCGACGACCTGTTGGCCTCCATCGACACCATGCTGGCAGAACGTCTCTCGGAAATCCTGCTCACCCCTACCCGCATTCTGGAGTTGAGTCGCTATCCCGGCCATGGGGCCAACCTGCTGCAACACCAACACCCCAAAGCCAACATCATCGCCATGGGACTGGTTCCACCCACCAACCATAACAAAGCCCCTTGGCGATTGCCCTGGCACCGCCGTCCCTCAATCGTCACGGGTGACCCCATTCATCTGCCCTTTCCACGCCATCACTTTGATTTGGTGCTAGCCAACATGATACTGCATTGGATGGTGGATCCCATGGCAGCACTCCGTGAGATGCGTCGGGTTCTCAAACCTGGTGGCATCCTGCTCCTTGCCACCATGGGTGCTGGCACGCTTGGTGAATTGAAAACAACTCTGGCCCAAACAGACCAGCATCATTATGGCCGCACCTGGATACGTGTCCCGGAATTCACCACTCTTCTTGGTCTGGGCGACATGCTGACGGCAACCGGATTCGTCCGGTCCGTGGCAGACCGGGATTTCATGCGCCCCATGCTGCCCGATACCGCCACCCTGCTGGCCGAATTGCGTCGCATGGGAGCAGGCAACCCCCATCGTCAAAGACCACCGGGTCTCATGGGCAAAGGATATCCAAAACTCCTGGCAACAACCTATCAACATCTTTTCGGACAAGCGAACGGCTCCATTCCCGTCACCCTGGAAATTCTGTTCGGACACGCCTGGAAAGCCGATCCCAGCCAGGAAAAACCCCGTGCCAAGACCAACGAGATCCCATCATGATGAAAATTCCAGAACTGCTGACTCCAGACCGCGACCTGCTCAAAAGCCTGACGATCCTGTATGTGGAAGATGATCCCGACATCCACAACCAACTAGATTTTTTCTTGAAACGGCATGTCGGCAAGCTGCTTATTGCCAATGATGGCCAGGAAGGATTGGAACAATTCAAAACGCATCGACCGGACATCATCGTTACCGACATCCTGATGCCCATCATGGATGGCCTTGAGATGACAAAAAATATTCGTGAAGCAGACATCAATATTCCAATAATTGTCACAACAGCTTACAGCGATGAAGAATTTTTTCTGCGTTCCATTGAGCTGGGGATCGACCGCTATGTCCTGAAACCCACGGATCCCAAAATTCTTTTCAGGGCCTTGATCAACTGCGCCCAAACCCTGGTGGCATCCCGTGAAAAAGAGTCTGCCAACCGTTATGTCCGCTTCATCCTGGACACCCAACCCAATCTGTTGCTGGTGGTGGGAAATGGACAACTGGAATACATCAATCGTGCTTTTCTGAATTTTCTCGGTTTTTCATCCCTGGAAACCTTTCTTGCCAGTGGCTTGACCTTGGGTTCGCGACTTTTTACCCGTGATGGCCTGTCACTCTCCAACCCATCCGACCCGGAAGCATGGATTCAATCGCTGTTGACCGTGTCGATGGAGCATCGTATTGTTTATCTGCACCAAACCGCACATGACCAAACCTCCGGGATACCCTTTGCTGTCACCTTCAACTCATTGCCAGAAATGAACAAACACCTGTTCTCATTTCTGGACATCACGCATCTGGAAAAAGAAAAACAGGAACTGGAAGAACAAGCCTTCACCGATGCCCTGACAGGTGTCTGCAACCGAGCCAGATTACAGGGGTTGTTGAATATTGAATTGCACCGGGCACACCGTCACAATCTGCCGTTGTCGATTATCATGTGTGATCTGGATCATTTCAAGCAAGTAAATGACATTTATGGTCATCAAACCGGGGATGATGTTTTGAAACAAGCGGCATCCCTCATGAGTGCGAACATCCGCACGGAAGATATCCTGGCCCGTTGGGGGGGGGAAGAGTTCATGATCGTCTCTCCCCAAAACGAGATGGAACAGACGCGCCTACTGGCGGAAAAACTGCGGGGAATCATCGCAAACAGTCCATTTTCAACTGGAACTCCAATCACATGCAGTTTCGGTGTGGCCCAACGGGAACAGAATGACACCGTGCGCACGTTGACGGAACGGGCAGACAAGGCACTTTACACAGCCAAAACCGAGGGCAGAAACCGGGTGGCTGTCCAAACCTGACGCAGATCCCCAAAAAACATAAAAAATAAAAAAATAAAAAAAAGGGTGGAGGGGTCTGGGGAGGCGGTTCACCGCCTCCCCAGGAAGTTTCTCCTGAGCAGGGTCTGAACGCGCCACCTCAAAGGATCAAGCCTTCCTGCGCCACCATGATGCCGATGCTTTGTCGGGAGTCGAAAGGCCACACAGGATGGCCTCCCAGGCCGGAACCGGACCAGGCTCGAAGCGGGAAAACACCCTCCAGGGCATCACCCCACCTCCGACCCCACATCCACACCCAGCCCGGCGGGGATGGAATACTTTGATGATCCATGGATCTGCAAAGCTTTGCACATAGACCATGGTCGTCCAGACACCCCGTTCCACTTGGAGGATTTCGGCCACCAGGTCTTCAAGCATCTGTTTGGCTGTGATGCCATCGACCGTCTGTCTGGGCAAAGGGAGGTGTGGTTCCACCACATACCACCCATCCCAACGGGCCACTTCATCCCCAAGAGCTGTCAAGTCAGCTTGTCGAATCATGCCGTCAAAACGGCCTTCAAGCCTTTGATGGAAAGGAATTTCCTGTAGTACCGCCAAGGAGTGGCCCATTTTCAGTTACCCGTGTTTTTGAATAGGGATCAATATCAGAATTTCACGAGATACTCATAAATCATTCAAACATAAAAATCCAGTCCAAATGGAGGCAACCGGCGTTGCACCAACCATTTTTCTCAAAAAAAACAAGAGCATGAATATTTATTTAATCCTATTGTGGATGCAGGGATACCCTGTTTGAATGATATCATGCACGAAAGCCTATCCAAAAATGGAGGCGATTTATGTGATTCAGGGTGAAAATTTTTCCTTGCCTGTTTCTCGGAATAGATTTATTCTTACATGAAATAAACCGGATTAATGGAAACAGCCGGGGGTCCATAGTCCAAACATGAGGATGCATCCTCTGTCGAATGGAGGAGCCATCGTTCTTTGTCGCATTGTGTAATGCGCGAGAGGATCCAGAGTTTCCATCAAAATGAGGAGACAAGGATGGACGTAGTGTTGTTTGGCAAGCTCGTGGCGATTTTGTTGTTAGTGGCTGGTAATGCATTTTTCGTTGGATCGGAAGTGGCCATTACAGCAGCGCGCCGCAGCCGCATCAAGCAGTTGGCGGACATGGGCGACAAAAACGCCAAAATCGTCAAACTGTTGCATGAAGAACCCACCCGCTTTTACGCCGTCACCCAAATCGGCATCACTCTGGTTTCCATGGCCCTTGGGTATATTGGCATGGATGCCTTCAAGGAACTCCTGGCCCCCGGTTTCGAGTCCGTATTCGCCATCTTCCTGACCGCCGAGGAGGCCGCTTCCTGGGGCAATATCACTGGCCTGATCATGGGGTTTATTATTGTTTCCTTTCTCCATGTAGTCGGCGGTGAACTCGCGCCCAAGGTTCTGGCCTATCACAAGGCAGAGGCCATGAGCTGTGGGGTGGGGTGGATCGTCAATATGCTTTATGTCTTGTGGATTCCGGTCATCTGGTTGATGAATCACGCCTCCAACTGGCTGCTTACGTTCGTTGGCCAGGGAGACATCGTGGGCCACGGCGGCGGTGGGCATGGTCACGACTCTTCTTCCATGTCGCTGGACGAACTCAACCTGGTGGTGAACGCCAGCACCAGTTCCGGGACCATTCATCGTGATCTTGGTCGCATGCTGGTTGGTGTCTTGAACCTGGACGAAGAGAGCGTGGAAAACGCCATGATCCCCAAACCCGACGTGCGCTCCCTTGGAGTCAACTCCACGGTGTCGGATGCTTTGGATATCTTTGCCAAAACCAGCCATTACACCTATCCGGTCATGGATGGCGACAAGGTGGTGGGGACGATCTTCATGAAACGCTTGGTACGTTTGATGGAAGAGAACAAACACGATCTCCCCGGTTTGTTGCAGCAACCGATTCAAACCCTCATGCGCACCGACCCCATCATTCTCCCTTCCAACGTCAAGTTGAACCAGGCCTGGAAGGAGTTCCGGGACAATCGTCGTCAATTCGCAGTCGTGGTCAACGAACACGGCTCCATGGTGGGCATTCTCACCCCGGCGGACATCGTCTCACGTTTGGTGGGCCGCTATCCAGGGGACGAAATCATCACCAAGCCGGAAAATCTGCGCAAACTCAAAGGCAGCCAATGGGAAATTGCCGGCTCGACCAGGGTCTTTGATCTGGAACTGTTGCTCAACTTCCCGTTCCCCAGGGAAACCGGTTATGTCACCATCGGCGGTTTGGTCTTCAGCCGCCTGGGTCGTCTGCCAGAAGTCGGAGACATGGTGAAACTGGAAAACGGACGGTTGCAAATCCTGGAAATCGCGGATATGCGGGTGGGCAAGGTCTTGTTCCAAATTCTGGCTGTGAATGAAACAGGGGAATGGTCCCTGGCCGACAAGGAGAGTCCAGCGGATTCCTGATCCTTGAGCCGTGCGTTCGACGCACTGATGATACCAAATCAATCAATGGCCTGGACTGTTTTGTCTGGGCCATTTTTTCTTCGTCTCTACATTCAGAAATTCCTGGTCCAGTGCCACTTCCAGATGGCCCATTTTTTTTCAAATCTCACTCGCAACACCTCTTGCAGCCTCACTCACTGGCTCACACAGCGCATACAGTATGAACAATGGGACATTTTATTGGTCTTTCAGCCATATAACGTCAAGCCAATAAAACTCCAAAACATAATTATTATAATTATATCGAGAGAGACCCTTTGCAAGACATGTATAAATGTTCAGTTGATCACTGGTGCTCATTTAAACCCATTGGATCTTTTCATTCCTCTGCCTGATCCAGAAACGAGAACCTCATTCCCATGAAACCTTGCCTGAACGAGAGACTCTGTTGTATGGTTCAATTTGGCTTAAGTTTGACTTTTTGGTCAAAATGACCATTCCAATTTGACTTGTTTGACTCGAAACGCCATTTCATATGGAAGTCAAGCATACTCATTGGGTGGAAATTGTAAACTATTTCAAAATTCTATGGAGCATTCATGATGTCAGAAATATCTTTCCAGGTATTTGGACCTAACAACAAACTGCTTGATGTTGTTTTTCGCAAAAACGGAAAAAACTTGACCGCACTTTGTACCTGTTCTGCTGGTGTCAACGATATTTGTCAGCACCGGATCAACATCCTCTCCGGATCAACCAAAGAAATTATAAGTAATAATGCCGACGATGTCAAAAAGGTCACGTCCTGGATCGCGGGAACCGATGTTGGCAAGGCGTTGCATCACGTTTTGGAATGCATCAAAAAACTTGAAAATGCAACAGAGGATTTCAATGACTCCAGAAAGCGTTTGGTCAAGGCTCTGCGTGACTGAAACACCCTCATAAACAAACAAAATATCGTTCCTCGGTTCGAATGAAGGAACAAAACCAGCGATAATAGAGGATCAATTTACAAACATGGAAACCGTCTTGTGGTTAAAATTAGTATTGATATTCTTCCTGATCTTGGGCAATGCCTATTTCGTGGGGGCTGAAGTCGCCATTACAGGTGCCCGTCGCAGCAAAATCCGCCAATTGGCAGAGATGGGCAACAAGGGGGCCATGCGTGTACAGGAACTCCACCAGGAACCCGAACGTTTCTATTCGGTCACCCAGATCGGCATCACCATTGTCTCCTTGGGGTTGGGTGCCATTGGCATGGATACCTTGGCCCTGATCATGGATCCCTGGTTCGAGGCTCTCTTCTCCAAATTCGGATCAAGCCCGGAATTAATGAAAACGGCTCATCTGACCGCCTATATCATCGCTTTTATGATCATCTCCTTTTTCCATGTGGTTGGAGGGGAACTGGCTCCCAAAATTCTGGCCTTCCATAAAGCCGAGGCCGTGGCCATGGCGGTTTCCTGGTCGGTCAACATGCAATATATCATCTGGACGCCGGTGATCTGGGCCATGAAGCACGCATCCAATTTCCTACTCTGGACCTGGGGACAGGGCGACCTCATCGGTTCCCATGGCGAACATTTCACCATGACCCAAGAGGAAATTCGCACCATCATCACCGCCGCCAGTGAAGGGGCTGGGGTACTCCAGCCGGAAGACACCAAAATGATCCACGGAATCATGGATATGGGTGAACGCACAGTCCGTACCGCCATGGTCCCCAGAACCGACATCTTCGCCTTTGCCAAGGATGCCACTCTGCTGGAAGCCTTGACCAAATTTCGCGATGTCCCCCATGCGCGCTATCTCGTTTACGAGAACAATCTGGACAACATCATCGGTTACGTGGCCATGAAAGAGTTGTTGAGTGTGCTGGCTGAGGCCAAAGACACCCCGATGAACGATCAACCTATCAGCGAATATGTCCATCCCTGTTACATCGTGCCCAACAGCAAGCGGTTGCGTGATCTGCTGAAAGAATTCAAGGCCAACCGGCAACAATTGGCCGTGGTCATTGACGAGTATGGCGGAACCGAGGGCATTATCACCCTGGAAGACATCCTGGAAGAGATCGTCGGCGATTACGAAGACGAATTCACCCAGCGCGCGCGCAGAATCAAAAAAATAGATCACGATCAGTTCATGATCGATGCCTCCATGCGTATTTCCGAGCTGGGACCAGTCCTCAACTATACATTCCCGGATATCGATGATTACAGCACGATTGGTGGTCTGATCTACCATCAACTGGGTCGGGTGCCCATCGTGGGCGATACTGCGGATTTGAACAAAGCACACCTGGAAGTGATGGAAATGGATAATCATCGCATCACCAAAGTTAAGTTCCAGCACATCCCAAAACCCGTCGAAGCCAAACTTGGCGAGGATGCTAAACCGAACAGCGAAGATCCCCACGCTTAAAACCTTGGGGGGCGGTGAACCGCCCCCCAAACCCCCCACCCTTTTTTTTTATTAATTTTTTTTATTTGTTAAAAAAATAAAAAAAAAGAGGGAGTTTGAGGGATTCATCCCTCAAGGTTTTGCTTTTGACTTTGGGCCATGCGAGAGACCTGAATACCCAATTTTTTGAGTCGATGCCACATGCTGCGGTCAGTGATGCCCAACAAACGGGCTGCCTGGGCTTGCACTCCATTACATTTTTCAAGGGCATCCGTGATCAATTGACGTTCGGTCAGTTCCAGCCATGATTCCAAATCCTGCCCCTCCAGACTTTGCAAGGAAAGTGACTTCTTCGATGGATCCTCCGACGGATGCAAAACACGCTCTGGCAGATCCAACACAGTGATGACGTTGCCTTTACAGGACAACAAGGCGCGTTCCACGGCATTATGCAATTCCCGCACATTGCCCGGCCATGAATACCGACTCATCGCATCCCTGGCGGCTGGAGCAAAACATGCAACGTGCTTATCCATCTTGGTGCGCAAGTCTGCCAGAAACACTTCGGCCAGTAAAACCACGTCCCCTTCTCGCTCCCGCAAAGGGGGTACGTGGATGGGATAAACATCCAGTCGGTACATCAGATCCTCACGAAACTGGCCGTTCTTGATCCGTTGTTTGAGATCATGATTGGTTGCCGAGATGACCCGCACATCCACCCTCCGTAACATGTCTCCACCCAACGGAGAGAATTCACGTTCCTGCAACACCCTCAACAGTTTGGCTTGCAGATTGATGTCCATGTCACCAATTTCGTCCAGAAACAAAGTGCCACCATTGGCCTGTTCCAAAACGCCCATCCGGTTGCGCGTGGCTCCGGTAAAAGCACCGCGCACATGTCCGAACAACTCGCTTTCCATCAGGTCATAGGGAATCGCAGAACAATTGACCGCCACCCATGGGTGGTCGGAATGGCTGCCTGCTTCATGAATGGTGCGAGCCACGACCTCCTTGCCGGTTCCACTTTCGCCAGTGATCAACACGTTGGAACGGTAGGGGGCCACTTGCGCAATCTGCTCATGCAGACGCATCATGGCTCTACTCTCTCCCACCAGCCTGCGACAGGGTCGGGCAGCATGGATCACCGCCTGCAAACGACTGTTTTGCCGAGTCAAATCCAAAAGCCGCAGGGTGCTGTCCACAGTGAACCGCAACTCCTCTGGCTCAAACGGTTTGGTGAGATAATCAGTGGCACCCACCTTGATGCACTGAATGGCAGAACGAATCGAACCAAACGCCGTCACCACGATCACTGGGATTTCCGGGCGATGCTCACGCACATGGGCGATAAACGCCTCTCCAGACATGCCAGGCATTTTGAGGTCGGTCAGGATCACGTCCAAATCCGGATTCCGCAAAAATCCCAGGGCAGCCTCACCACTTCCGGCGGTCAGCACCTGATGATTGGCTTCTTCCAGGGTCATGCGCATCACCTGGAGCATGTTTGGATT
Source organism: Magnetococcus sp. YQC-5 (assembly GCA_039908085.1). GTDB lineage: Bacteria > Pseudomonadota > Magnetococcia > Magnetococcales > Magnetaquicoccaceae > Magnetaquiglobus. The sequence goes on along the minus strand of JAMOBH010000114.1, from coordinate 505 downwards.
GTCATCCACAATCAACAAGGTGCGCGTCATCACGATTCCTGACGCGCTCTTGGCAAACGCACCACAAAACAAGCTCCTGGTTGCCTGTCAGGAACCAGGGACAACCAACCGCCGTTTGCTTCCACCAGTTTGGAGGCAATCGTCAAACCCAACCCCGTACCCTGGCCTTTGGTGGTAAAAAAAGGCTCAAAAAGTCGGGGAATCTGCTCCAACGCAACACCAGGACCACTGTCTTGCAAAAAAATCTCCACCCTCTCTGCCTCCAAGCCGACTGTAATCTTCAAAGTGCCGGGTTGTTCACCAATCGCCTCCAGGGCGTTATTCAACACATTGACCCAGGCTTGATATAACAGGTCTGGGTCTGCCAATACCAGAATAGTTTCCTGCGGAGGAATGATATTTAGTGCCTGGCAGAAAAAGCCGATTTTTTTGACATCTCCCATCCTAATACATGCTCGCGGATGCAAAATTGAGACAAATCTCGTCAAAGAGAGTCAGCGAGAAC
>JAMOBH010000484.1:0-2942 GCA_039908085.1 Magnetococcus sp. YQC-5 | reverse complement strand
TGGGAAAAAGAGAAATTTATCAATCTGGCCAACTATTTTCTCATCACTGTACCGGTCGCATGCAAAAGTATGCCCACGGAGACGTATCTCAGCAACTTCTTCTGGATGTTCATTGATGAACCGTACAATCGATAATAGATCGCTTATAGTGTAATACTCCAGGTAGTGTTCGCCAGCAATGAAGTAATTGCGTGTAATAGGCGAGTATTCCTGTACCACCAAGGCTCCACTGAGGTTCCCCTCAAAGCAGCGACTGTTCAGGTATCTTTTTTGTCCTTCCAACATAACGATACCGAAGAAGCATGTTGATTCAGCAACGCGTCTCCTGTAGGCAGCATAATCATCCAATGGAGAATTTTTGTATAATTCGCTGTTATATGAAAAAGTGTTAATATCTTTTTTTACATTAATGCCAACATGATCGGCGACAGACAACCATAATAGGCGTGGCCAGTGACCAGCACAGATGGTTCCTCTGAAATATAAATTAGGAATGAATTTTTTGTCCGGCTTGCAAATATTCCGATCATCCATCGGACAAAAAAGCATATGCTTTATCTTTTTTGCATACCATGGATTGCTTAAAATATGCGGAGCCAAAGGGTCATGAAGATGAGAAAGAAGACCGTCGTAAAGGTCCCACATCTCTTCCAGGATAGCCCGTTCTATTGTGTCATTTGAATCAAATACCACTCCCAAAACCTTCAAGAGCGGCATCTCCTCACGCATTTGATTTCGCATTTGTTTGTATGCATCCCAACCGATTTGTCTGTTGTATCCACCGATCTGGTTTGCATCGAGCATAAGGATATCTATTTTTTTAGATCGACACATGTCGATGATGGCACGACAATCGTCCTGCGCGGTTGCGGCCGACAGATTGCGCCCGCACACCTCCGCTTGCCAGCCATAATTGTTCATGGCACTTGCAAAGGAGTAACCGTTCCCGTGTTGCTGCGCAATCATTATCAAAACACGCTTCTGTAGACGCGGCGCACCTGGCGGAGGAAGTAAAATCGGAAGCAGGTGTGCCTCTTCTCGTCCCCGTTTGCGCATCTCTTCCAGGGAGAGGGCAGGCACCGGGGCATCCCAGTCGAATATTGTGCGAAACGGGGGGGCCATTGCCTTTAAAATTTCGATGATCCGAAGAATCAAATGGTCGCGATTGGGGAGCGGCAAGGCAATGTTCAAAAGATGCACTATCACGGGGGAAATTACAGTTTCGTCCATGAATCGCTGCTGCTCGACCGACTGGGAATCTGTTTGCTCACGCAACATTTCCAACCCACCCTGCTCTTCTGCGGGTTTGCCGTAGACCATTCCGCCCGCACAAAGTGCCAGACCAATAACGGCATGCCGCATACCCGCAGACTTAAGCAACAAGGCCAGTATATAAGCCGCCATCAGTCGCTTATGGATGAGCATATGTTGGCAGACATGAAAAATTTGGGACGCATCATATCTGATGCTTTTAAGCAGCTCATAGATCCCAACAGAATCAGCATCCGCATCCATGCGGTAAAGAGCCTCTACAAAGTCTTGCATCAAAACACCGTCACCCCGCATCTCTAGTCCCCTAAATGTCAAGACCCGGCAGATTGAAACTTGTGAACCAACTTCACGAACGAATCGGTGTGCCGGTTCAGCGAAAATCGAACAGGAATCGGGAGGGGTTGCCTCCCCGCCCTCTGAACCGCGCATGCGGTTCTTCCGCACACGGCAGTCTTTTTAAGCAGCCTCGTGCTGGCTTCAGCGTAACCGTTCAGCCCCCCTGCTGTCAACAGCTTGATTTTTGTGGTAGCACAACCTCCCGGCGTGATGATCAAGCCGTGGACATGATGCCCCTGTGGGGTAAAAACTGCAACAGCAAAAGCTTAGACCACCAGTGTCGAGACACCGATCACCTTTTGCGCCCGCTTGCATCATTCCGGTGCGACTGGAAAGGTTTTTTCTGCATGGATGTAACATTCATTGGCACGGAGGGAGTGGTGTAGCCGTATACTGAAAAAACCACTCCGACCATCATCCCTCGCCAAGCCAAACCCGCATACGTACAATGAAGAGCCCTCAGGCGCGTGGATTGGCTGTCAAGGCGAACAGCGGCAAGCGGTATCGGGAATCGCGGACCATGACCTGCAGTTTCCTGGACATCCCATCTTGAACTTGGTCTGGCGGGGCAGGGAGGCACAGGACCCATTGGCCAGGGGGATGATTCCCCTGGAGCAGCGATGATTTAAGGTGGTATATGGAAAAAGAAAAGGATGGACGTCTTCTCGTCCTGACCGGCGACGGCAAGGGGAAATCCACCAGCGCATTCGGCATGGCCATGCGCGCCGTCGGCTGGAATCAGAAAGTTTGCATTATCCAGTTTCTCAAAAAGTCCACCCGCAAAACCGGGGAGCAGTTCGCCGCCCAACGCCTCGGCATTGAATGGCATACCCTCGGCGACGGCTTTACCTGGAACAGCCCCAACCTGGAACGAGACAAAACCACCAGCCAAAATATATGGAAACTCTGCCGGGAAAAGATTCTCTCCGACCAATACAACCTCCTCATCCTGGACGAAATCAACACCGTCCTCTCCTGGGAATGGCTCCCCGTTTCTGAAATCATTGCTTGTCTGAAACAGGAAAAACCACCGAGATTGCACATTATTTTCACCGGACGCAACGCCCCGGCAGAGCTGATTGCCGTTTCAGATACGGTTACAGAAATGATTTCTGTCAAGCACGCCTTCCAGCAAGGGGTGCGTGCGACGAAGGGGATTGAGCTGTGATGCATGTCCTAGGGCATAATCTCTTCTCTGCGTTTCTGAAACGCGTATCAGAAAGGTTTCTGTAATGGATGGGTTTGCCCAATGGGTTGTTCCGGGTAAAGCCGTCGCCGAGGGTATGCCATTCAATGCCGAGGCGTTGGGCGGCGAACTGCTCCCCGGTTTTGCG
>JAMOBH010000483.1:0-2946 GCA_039908085.1 Magnetococcus sp. YQC-5 | reverse complement strand
TACGATTCTCGATACCCACCATTAAGACTCCCATGTGATGATCCCCTTTCCGCCTTCTACTCTAATTGATCAGGAGGTCAGTGTCTCACATATCATTGGCACACAGGGGTACAGTTGGCAGATACTGATATGGTAAATTATCGATATGGGTATGGGGTTACGAGAATATGCTCGGCATCGAAGAGTGTCTGTTTCAGCAGTCCAAAAAGCTTTGGCGTCAGGCAGGATAAAAAAGGAAGATGACGGAACAATTGATCCTGTCAAATCTGATAAAAAATGGGTTGAGAACACTGACCCATCGTATCAAAGGACACGACCAGTCAAATCATTACCACCAAAACCCAATATCACTTTACCCCAACAGGATGCGATACCTGATTATTCGACGAGTCGGGCAGAGCGTGAATATTACAATGCACAGATTGCGCGGCAGGACTATGAACAACAGAAAAAAATTCTGGTCAAACGCAAAGATGTTGATGATGAAATTTTTGCTGAAAATCGTCGAGTCCGCGACCGGTTACAAAACATTCCAAGTCGGGTTGCCCCAGTTCTGGCGGCCATGACTGACCTTAAAGAGATTGAAATGCTTTTGGTCAAAGAACTTGAAGTTGCATTGGAAGAACTATTATGATTAGTTCCCACATAATGGCTGCAAGAGCTGGTCGCAAACCGACTCCACGCATCACTGTATCTGAATGGGCAGACCAAAACCGTTGGTTATCCACAGTTTCATCTAAAGAACCAGGTCGCTGGCGCACAGATCGCACTCCGTACCTCAGGGAGATCATGGATTGTCTATCTGAATCATCTCCGGTGCAAACCGTCGTGGCGATGATGGCATCTCAACTTGGTAAAACAGAGGTCGGATTGAATTGGATCGGGAGCATTATGGATTTGACTCCTGGACCTATACTGATGGTGCAACCAACGCTTGGGACAGCAGAGAAATATTCAAAACAACGTTTGGACCCTATGATTGCCGAAAGTCCGACGTTGAAAAATCTGGTGAGTGACGCGAGATCCAGAGATAGCGGCAACACCATGTTGATGAAAGAATTTCGTGGTGGTCTTTTGTGCATCACTGGTGCCAATTCAAGTTCTGCTTTGGCCAGTATGCCCATCAGGTTTGTGTTTCTGGATGAGGTGGATCGTTTCACGGGCGATGTGGGCGGTGAAGGTGATCCGGTGGGATTGGCATTGCGCCGCACGAATAATTTTGGAAGCAGCAAAAAGATTCTGTTGACATCAACGCCTACAATCAAAGGATTTTCCAGGATTGAGAAGGCGTTTTTGGAGAGTGATCAACGGTATTATTGGGTGCCGTGTCCACATTGCAAACAAGAACAGGTTCTTGTTTGGTCACAGATCAAATGGCCAGATAATCAAACTTCTTTAGCTTATTATATTTGTATTCATTGCGAATCCGAAATTCAGGAATATCACAAAACATGGATGTTGGCGAATGGTCGATGGATTGCCAGTTCTCCTGGTATAGGAAAGGCCGCTGGTTTTCATCTTAACGGATTGTATTGTCCGCTTGGTTGGCATTCATGGGGTGATATCGCGCATGAGTTTGTTGAAGTGCATGAAGATCCATTTCGTTTAAAGCAATGGACTAACACAATCCTGGCAGAGACATGGGAAGAGGACGCAGAGCGTCTATCTGGTGATGACCTTCTTGACCGTCGTGAGGATTTTGGGTCAAGACTTCCTCCTGATGTCGTGTTAATTACGGCAGGGATTGATGTTCAGGATAATCGATTGGAAGTCGAGTTTGTAGGGTGGGGGCGAGACGAGGAATCATGGTCAATCGATCATCGTGTGATTTATGGGGATCCATCTACTCCGGCAGTTTGGCAAGACATCGACTCGTTATTGAGAAGATCTTTTCCACATTCCAGACAAACACCTGATTTACATGTCCGTGCTGCCACGGTGGATACGGGTGGACACTTCACTCAAGCAGCTTGTGATTTTTGCAGACCAAGACAGGATCGGCGGATTTGGGGAATCAAAGGGATGGGTGGTGCTGGCCGTAAACTCTGGCCAACCAAACCAAACAGAAGCAACAAAGGCCGAATCCCATTGTTCGCCATCGGTGTGGACACAGCCAAGGAAGCCATCTACGCAAGACTTCGGATCAAAGAACCTGGACCAGGGTATTGTCATTTTCCGAGAGATCGTGACTCGGAATGGTTTAATCAGCTCACTGCTGAAAGTGTTGTGACTCGATATGTCAAAGGGCGTCAAGTGCGTGAATGGTTCAAAAAATCAGGTGATCGGAATGAGGCTTTGGACTGTCGGGTTTATGCCATGGCCGCATTGCACGGGTTGATTAGCATGGGATTGCAGATCAATCGAGAAGCTGAAATGCTGGAATTTCTCCCACTCAAATCAGAACACCCTGTTATCAATGCAATAAAATCTCCTGTCAGGAAGATCATGCAAAAAATTATCAGAAGGGGATAAAAATGCCTGATCAATTTGACACAATGCGCGACAAACTTATCAATATTGTCGCATCTGGTCAGAAACGAGTTACCCACGGGGATAAATCGGTTGAATTTCAAGACCCAAGCAGTGCATTCACCGCTTTATCACTTATCGAACAAGCGCGTGGACGGTCATCCGGGACTTCCCCGATCAAAACATTTCGTTCAAGTACATCAAAAGGTCTTTAAGTGAACGCATTCCTTCGCAAACTTACAAGCACGCTTATGGGTAATCCCGTAAAACCAAAAGCGAATGCGTCCGGTATGCATGCTCACGATGGTGCATCCACGGGGCGCAGGCTTGGGAACTGGAATGCAACAAATGCTGGTCCAAATTCGATTTTCCGACATTCCGCACATCTCCATCTGTGACTCGAAATTAATCTAACGCAAAGGTCTGATACTATAAATTTTAAACATAAAAATAATTTAAATAATTATTTTATTCTTT
>JAMOBH010000482.1:0-2947 GCA_039908085.1 Magnetococcus sp. YQC-5 | reverse complement strand
GGCTCTTCCGTCAATTGCGTACCTGAGGGGGTGACAGGACTCTGGAACGGATCACCCGATCACCGTTCGTTTGGCCTCATGCAGGGACTTGATCTTCAGCTTGAAGAACTCCATGTCGGAGAAACCGTAGGCCTCTCGCTGCATCAGGCCAATCTTGTTGTTCATACCCTCCAGGGGGCCAGTTGAGATCCGGTCAAAATCGTAAAATGCCAAGATGCCATCCCGATGAGTGGTCAGGGTCTTGGCAAATCGCACCAGCATTCCAACACCAGACGCGACCGCCCGTTTGATCCAGTCATCCAGCAGAAACTCTGCGGATACCTTGTCCATCTGCCGCCAAATTCTGCCCAAATCTTCCTTCATGTAATAGGCGGCGGCCAGCGATTGATTGAGGCTTAACGCCTCACGCAGCCGTTCCGCCTCATTGTGCTCGTCGTTCAGATTGCGGGGTTTCTTCAGCAACAACCATCGCGTGCCTTTGAGCACATCTTTGTCTTGGGCCTCGGCCTTCTTGTGCTCATCCCGTCTCAGTTGGGACAGCTTTTCGTTGAACAGCTTGATCACATGAAAATGATCAAACACGATGGTTGCTTCAGGCAAATTCAACCGGACGGCATGGATATATGCGCGGCCCATATCCATTGCTACAGCTTGGATCTTGGCCCTGGTCCGTCCCAGGCTCTTCCAAAATGGGTCCAATGCGTCACTGCCTTTGCCATCCCCAACAAACACCACCGCCCCGCTCTTGAGGTCCATGACGACTGTGAGAAACCGCTTTGTTCCAACGTGAATCTCGTCGATTGCCAGCCACTTCAACTTGCCGAGTTTTGGCTTTTCAAAGCGTTTTTTCAGGTGCTTCTTCTGGATCTCCTTGATTGTATCCCAGCTGACACCCAGATGATTGGCCGCATCCCCTATGGTCATCAACCGTGACAAGTCCAGTGCATAGCGTTCAAACCGTCTGGTATGACGTGACATGGCATCGGCAAATGGCAGTTTTACCTGACGGGTTATTCCGCATTTGACGCAAGCCACCCGATGGATAGGCACCTCCAGGAAACTCGGCCTTGTCCCGATCGGTTCCATCCGAAACCGCCTTAAAACCTGCCCTTTCTTGGTGACTTGGCAAGACTGACATTGAGGACATCTTAACCGGAATTTTCCGGATTCAACTCTGAATATCGTTTGCCTATGCTCGTACTTGGTGTGTACGTACTCGTACCCGCGAATCCCAAATGCATGATACAGAAAGCTCGTAGACATGGCCGGGTCTCCTCTTTTGATGGGGAATTGATCCCCCCATTGAAGAGCCGTTCCAGAGTCCTGTCACCCCCTCAGGTACGCAATTGACGGAAGAGCCTGATAACCTCTACAGATCCATCAGGTTTAACGCTCACGTCTACCTCACTTAACTCTACAAGAGACTTAAGGCGGTTTGTAATCGCTTTTTGAGACATATCAAACTCCCATTCATTTTACATGAAAAATTGGGGGACAGTGTATCCCCCTCCTGCCGTCGGCGTACCAGGACGCTCGCCAGTGTACCCACTCAAAATGCCTCTCGTCCGAACTACGCGCCCGAGAACAACGCCAGCGTGTTCAACCAGCGTCAACCGCATCCCGTCCGGCCGATACGACGAGGCACTCCACCTCCACCTGGAAGCCTCCCTCTCCAACTGTCGGTGCGCTAGCCGTCTTGCTGGCGGTATACCACCCCACCGCCTCTCGGCCAGCCAACGCGCATGCTCACCAGCGACTCAAACACCCCCCGTCCGGCCGACACGCCGGAAAACAACACCAACACACCAGCGACTCAAACGCATCTCGGCCAGCCAACGCGCTGGGAACAACGCCTGCATGTTCAGCCGGGTGTACCACCAGCAAGTCAAATGCCTTTTGTCGGCGGCCAACGCGACGGAAAACAACGACAGCACACACAGCCAAAATCACCGCCGATGAGTCTATCAGACGAAACCACCCGATGTAAAATGGAAAAAACCTGCGATCCAAAAAAACAGACTCCAGTTTAACTCCCGCCTCCCTACCAACATCCAAACGCCCGTTGACACCGTTCCAACTCCCCTGTGCGGTGGTACTCAAGGCGGCAGAAAACAAAGCCTGATCATCCTGGTGTCCGCGTCGGCCAAATTGCACCGCCATGGATCGGCCACCACCTGCGCCACCTGCCGCGCCCCGCCTGAAGTGCGAGGACAACACCTCCGACATACCAACCCGCGCACACACCGCGACAGGACGCAAAAGCGGCGCGTTGTTCACCACTGGCGACGGGTCCACACCAAATGGACCCGCTCCGACTCGCCTGTGGACCCGCTCCAAATCCGCACCAAACAAACCATTGACGGTTACAAACACTGCAAATACAGCAACTTGCAACGGCAACCAGACTCCCACCTCCCTACCAACATCCCGCCAACGGAAAGCTGTGGACTCCTTTTCAACTCCCGCTCGACAAGGAAGCAAAACTGCAAAATTGGCATGTTGTGGATAAGTCGAACATGATGACAATTTTGCTGGAAAAGTTCAAGTCCAAAAACCTGTTGACCTTCAAGGCTGAAGTCAACAGGTTTTGGAGAATCTGGCGGCATGGAGAAGAAAACAGGCACTCCCCAGAGAGACCGACACAAAAATCAGCCGACCACCCAACAAAGCCACCCGCGCTAACCTTTGGAAACATTGGTATTTTTTCTCACAAAAAAGCCGCCTTTGCGGGCGGCCATTTTGCGAAGAACGACTTTCAAAACTTAAATGGTGGAGGAAGCGATACGCATTTCGGAAAATTCTCCACCGCTTTGCTGCGATGCAGCAAGAGAACGGTTTGAGGGCATCTTGGTTAGCCAAGCGATACGGAATTGTGCATCTTTCCGGTATTCAATGGCTTTTCCCGTGTCGTCAAACTTTTTCCCCGTGCGCCACGAAGTAGCTGTTG
>JAMOBH010000113.1:0-15363 GCA_039908085.1 Magnetococcus sp. YQC-5 | reverse complement strand
CCCCCCCCCCCCCCCCCCCCCCCCCAGGTCTTGATTTTTTTTCGCAAGATCAACTTGTGATGGGTAGTATCGTATCGCGGCACCAGTTGGCATCGTCCCGATTGGGATAATCCGTATTGAAATGCAATCCACGACTCTCTTTGCGATGGATGGCGGAGCGAATAATGAGCGAGGCTACCAATGAAATGTTGCGCAATTCCAATAAATCCCTGGTAATTCGACAGTTCCAGTAATATTCATTGATTTCTTGTTGCAACAGTTCACTGCGACGACGGGCACTGGCCAATCGACGGTCAGAACGGACAATGCCCACATAATTGCCCATGAATCGTCGGATTTCATCCCAGTTGTGCGATATTAAAACCGCTTCTTTGCAGGAATGGACATCAAAGCTGTCCCACAAGGGGATGTTGGGGTGGGAAAAACGGGGTCGCTCCCGGATCCGGGCGAGCATGGAAGCACAGGCTGCATCAGAAAAAACCAGACATTCCAACAGACTGTTGGAAGCCAGTCGATTGGCACCATGCAACCCGGTGTGACTGACTTCACCAATCCCATACAGCCCATCCAGATCGGTTTTTCCTTCCAGGTCGGTGACGACACCACCACAGGTATAATGGGCCGCAGGCACCACAGGAAGGGGTTCTGTGGCCATGTCAATCCCCAGTTCGGAACATTTTTTGTAGATGTTGGGAAAATGCTCCCCAATGAAATCCCGGCCTTTGGGAGTGATGTCCAGATACACACAAGGATCCCCGGTCCGTTTCATTTCATAATCAATGGCGCGCGCCACAATGTCCCTGGGGGCCAGATCCGCGCTGGGGTGATGCCATTTCATGAAGGGTTCGCCATTTTTCAGGGTCAGGATACCCCCTTCACCCCGCACGGCTTCGGAGATCAAAAAGGATTTGGCATTGGGGTGATACAGACAGGTGGGATGAAATTGCATGAATTCCATGTTGGCCACCCGGCACCCGGCCCGGTACGCCATGGCGATTCCATCTCCGGTGGCCACATCCGGGTTGGTGGTGTAACGATAGACTTTTCCCGCCCCCCCTGAAGCCAGAATCGTAAAACGCGCCTGAAAAGTGTTGACCCGCCCCGATGCAATATCCAAGGCATAACAACCAAAACATCGATTGGGCTGTCCAGGGAGAAAAAGACCCATTTTGTGGGAAGTGACCAAATCAATGGCCATGTGATTGGCATGAATCTGGATGCGGGGGTGTTGCAAGGCACGTTCCAGCAGGATTTCCACAATGGCCTTGCCTGTGGCGTCGGCGGTGTGAATGACACGACGGGTGGAATGACCCCCTTCCTGTGTCAGATGAAAACCGCCTTGACTCTCCCTGGTGAACGGGGCACCCAGATCCAATAAACGGCGGATGGAACGTGGCCCCTGTTCGACCACCAGACGGACCGTATCCTCATGGCACAATCCAGCTCCGGCAGACAAGGTGTCGGCAATATGGGAGTCCAGTTCGTCCATGGGATCCAGCACAGCCGCAATGCCACCTTGCGCATAATAGCTGTTGGATTCACCTGCCGCAGCCTTGGTGAGAATCACCACGTCACCGTGACCAGCCAGTCGCAAAGCCAGATCCAGCCCTGCGGCACCAGCACCGATGATCAGAAAATCCGCCGTGAAAGGACAAGATTGTATGGAATGTGTCATGTAACAAACCTGCCACTAAAAGCAAGGAGAGTTTGAAAATCAACAGGTTGATGCTTGATGGATGCTGTAATCCAATCACGCCAGGTGTCAACGCCCCCTGGATCCCCCCAATCTTAAGTGTATCCTGGCTTTTAAGTGGACAACCCTGTAACATTATGGTGGCAGGAGCATGGCATCTGTCAAGCAGGTCATGATAAAATATTCTGTCCGCTTGTGTCCCGGCTCGCTTGAATTGCTCTGGCAAAATGATGTTTAATGATCAGCCAACCTTCGTGGTTGTTACTGAATTCTGGAGTCTGCCGGTGAGCCATGAGGCCAATGACCCTGTCCATGAAGATGATGCAGATCTGATCCTTGTCCAGCAAGCCCAAAAAGGAGATCATAAGGCATTTGAACTCCTGGTGCGCAGGTATCAGGGCACAGTGGGGTCCGTGATTTCCAGGCTCGTTTCGGATCACGACAAGGTTTTGGATCTGACTCAGGAAACGTTCATCAAGGCCTATCGCGCTCTGGATAAATTTCGCGGCGAGTCGGCTTTTTATACTTGGCTGTATCGGATTGCGGTCAATACGGTGAAAAATCACCTCCTGGCCAGGAAACGGGGACTGGTTATGTCCGATGAGGAATTGGAAGATTCCGAACGCATGGCCCCCCAGTTGCGCAACCATGAAACTCCTGAACGGTTGATGTTGCGGCAAGAAATGATGGTCAATCTGCGCTCTGCCATCGATGCCTTGCCAGAAGCGATGCGTCAAGCCATCCTGTTGCGGGACGTGGAAGGACATTCCTACGAAGAAATCGCTCGCGTCTTGCAATGTCCCATTGGTACAGTGCGCTCCCGGATTTACCGCAGCCGTCAGGAAATCATGGATCGCATGCAGGGCTATCTGCGAGATAAAAAAAAATTTGGGTTCATGATCAAGGACGGCTAAACTGAAACCATTTCGGGATGTGAAGTTTTTTACTATCAGGGGTCCAGGGGGATTATCCCCCTGGTGGGGTTTGGGGCGAAGATCCAAAACTAATCATCCCAAGATGGTCAGGGTTTAACCATTAAAGAAGCAAAAAAAGGATATTGTATTCATGGGACATACTTCGCACGAGTGCAATCCAGAACTGGTCTCCGCATTCCTGGATAATGAATTGGATCGGATCATCGTGGGGCGTTTTACCAGACATCTCCTCGATTGTGACCATTGTTGCCAAACCATGAGCCGGCTGGTCCAGGTACGCGACGCAGTTGCTGAAAAATTTGCTTTGTGTGAACCGGAAACCTTGACACAATCCGTCATGATGGCCATCTGCAACGAGAAAAGCACTTTTCCACGGTAAAAATTGGCTTTGTGTGAACCGGAAACCTTGACACAATCCGTCATGATGGCCATCTGCAACGAGAAAAGCACTTTTCCACGGTAACACGTGTGGAAGGGGTGAGGGGTCCAAGGTCTTGTTTCGGACTGCCAGCTTTGTTTCTGGAAGCCACTTTGAATGCCATGCCAGCCATGGTCGATGCCCAGGAATATCAGGAATATGTCGCTTACCAGAAAATCATTGGCTGACAAGCCACTCAAACAAGGACGTTTTAAAATGATGCGTGAAGAAGGAATTGTCATCGCGTTGGATGGTGCGTTCGCCGTGGTCAGCGGACAGCGACAAAAATCCTGTGGCACCTGCCATAGTGCGAATACATGCGGGGTACTCTCTGGGGGTCTGGGGCAGCGCGCCATCAAGATCCGTGCCCGCAACCCGTGCAATGCCCAAGTGGGAGAACGGGTTTTTATCGAAATCTCCGAACGGAGTTTTCTCAAGGCCTCCTTTCTGGTGTATATACTGCCCCTGGTGGTTCTGTTCGCAGTGGTATCCTGGGCGCGTTATCTCGTGGTCACTTTTGGCTGGGTGATCGATATCGAAGCCTTTTCCGCCTTGGTCGGTTTGCTGGCACTGGTTGTGACTTTTTACTGGTTGCGTCAACGTTCCAAACGTATGGAAATGAATGAACAGGAGGCTCCGGTCATTGTTGAAATCCTCTCTTCTGATTTGTGTCACAACATTCCCCCCAATTTTTTATCTTGAGCAAAGAAGGGTTCCAGCCATGTTGAAGGTTCTGAAAAAATCACGTTACATTATTCCATGTCTATGCCTGATCGCGCTTTGGTGCGGCTTCACCCACACGGCCCAGGCTGCCAATTGGCCTGATTTGGCACCACTGGTCAAAAAACTGCAACCAGTCGTGGTGAACATCAGTTCCACCCAGACCATCCGGCCCATGTCCAAACATGAAAAACGGATGCAGCCTGGACACGGACCAGGGCAAGGACCAGGTGGGGACTCCCCGTTGGATGAATTTTTTCGCCGTTTTTTTGAACAGGGTCCGAACAATCAGCCGTTTCATTCCCGCAGCCTTGGATCAGGAGTGATCATCGACGAGGCCGGATTCATCCTGACCAATCATCATGTCGTAGCTGACGCAGACGAAATTCAAGTCCGCTTGTTCGACGAACGGGAATTTACCGCCAAGGTGGTGGGACGAGACGCCAAAAGCGATTTGGCCCTGATTCAAATCAAGGCGGATGGCAAGTTGCCCATCGCTTCGCTGGGCAATTCTGAAACGGCTGAAGTGGGATCCTGGGTGGTGGCCATCGGCAATCCGTTTGGACTGGAGGCCACTGTCACCGTTGGTATTATCTCTGCCAAAGGACGCAGCATCGGCACTGGACCCTATGACAATTTTCTGCAAACCGACGCAGCCATCAATCCTGGCAATTCCGGCGGTCCTTTGTTCAATCTCCAGGGCGATGTGATCGGGATCAATACGGCCATCGTCTCCCGTTCTGGCGGAAATATGGGCATTGGCTTCGCTATTCCCATCAATATGGCCAAATCCATTGTCAAACAATTGCAAACATCAGGCAAAGTGACCCGTGGGTGGATGGGAGTACGCATTCAGACCGTCACCAAGGAATTGGCCGAAGCTTTGAACCTGGGCGCGCTTCGTGGTGCCTTGGTGGCCAGTGTGGAACCCAAAAGTCCGGCACAGGCCGCTGGTGTTGAACCTGGAGATGTTATCGTCAAATTTGATGGGCACGAAGTGGGACGCATGAAAGAACTGCCAGCCATTGTCGCCGAAACGCCCATCAACAAAAAAGTCCCAATGGAAGTGGTTCGCAATGGCGCAAGCAAAACACTCGAAGTCGTGGTGTCTGCCATGGAGGATGAAAACGTCTCTGCGAATGTCCAAGACAAACACAAAGAAAACAATCTCCTGGGTTTGACTGTCCAGGCCTTGACACCGGAGATCCGCGAACGGCTTGGGGTGTCGTCGGGCGATGCCTCTGGTGTGGTGGTGGCTGCGGTGGAACATGGGGGGCCAGCAGAGCAGGCTGGAATCCAGACCGGGGATGTCATACAGGAAATCAATCGGAAACCGATCAAAAACATGAACGATTTTCGCTCCATAACCGCCAAATTGGAACCTGGGCAAACCCTCTTGCTGCTGTTGCAAAGGGGTGGGGATCCGCTTTTTATGGCTCTCCAGATTCCGACCAAGTCGAATTCAGGCTCTTCCAAGCCCTCTCACGGTGGGGAGAAACCATGAAACAAAAAAAATGTCCTGGATGACGATTCTGTGGTTGAAACTTGGTTGGAAATGCATTACAATTGCAAAATTTTACCGTCCTGTAAAAGCAAAACAGGATCTCGTCATCATCACCAAGTATCTGGTGCAGCATACAAGGAGGAGTGAGTTTTCGTGAGGATTGACGTTTACGACAATAATGTGGATCAGGCCATTCGGGTTTTGAAGAAGAAAATGATCCGGGAAGGCATGTTCAGGGAAATGAAAAAGCGGAAATTCTTCGAGAAACCCTCCGAACGCAAGCGTCGGAAAAAGGCCGAAGCCGTTCGTCGATTGAGGAAAAAAATTCGCCGTTCATCCGTGGCAGGTGGTGTCGCGTAGAGACTCATTGCAGTATTGGTTGACAACAAGCTCTGTCGCCCGTATCCAACGGGTGGCAGAGCTTTTTTTGTCTCTCATGGCTGCTGTGCCTGATTCTCTGCAAGGATCGGGAAAATCAGTTCAAAGGTGGCCCCAGGTGGTTCATGATCCAAAAGGGTGATGCGTCCATGATGATTTTCAATAATGCCCTTGACAATGGAGAGACCCAGACCTGTGCCGCGAGTGGGTCCTTTGGTCGTGAAAAAGGGATTGAAAATGTCATTCCGCACGGATTTGGGAATGCCAGGTCCATTGTCTTTGATCAGAATGCGTAACCAGGTATCATCCTGTTCGGTTGTTACCCAAATCGTCCGCTTGTTCTCCATGCTGTGTTCATCCATGGCATCCATGGCGTTGCTGAACAAATTGATAAACACTTGGGACATTTCCTGGACATTGCACGAAAAAAACAAATCATCTGACACGGTGAGAACCAACTCTGTGCCCTGTTTGAAACGATGCAACAGCAGGGTTCGCGCCTCGGACAGAGGTTCCATCAAACGACTGCGTTTTTTTTCCGTGCCCCGGTTACCTGTGGCATAGGACTTCAAGCTGTCTACGATGGTATTAATGCGCACAGAGCCTTTGTTGATACCTTCCAAAGCCGGTGGGATCTCATTGAGAAAACGCGCCACCTGACTTTTGGGTTGGTCTTCCACCGCTCTTTCCAGAATGGGGGC
Source organism: Magnetococcus sp. YQC-5 (assembly GCA_039908085.1). Lineage (GTDB taxonomy): Bacteria > Pseudomonadota > Magnetococcia > Magnetococcales > Magnetaquicoccaceae > Magnetaquiglobus. Next base: position 9,014 of record JAMOBH010000113.1, on the reverse strand, counting down.
GGCGAGGTGCCAGAATTGTTGTAAAAAAGCGACGTTGCCAGAAATGAACGAATTGGGATTTTTGATTTCATGGGCCACTCCGGCGGAAAAAGTCCCCAATGTGGCCAGTCGTTCGGTGTGCAGCAACTGGCGTGTTAACCATAGATTTTCCAATGCCGCGTTGATTTGATTGTTTAAAACTTTTAATAATTTTTGTGAAGGGGATTGCATGGGCGAGATGTTTTCCAGGTAGATCAAGCCAATGAGTTTGTTTTTGATCTTCAAAGGCAAACAAAGGACGCCTGAGATCAGAGAGGAGTGCCCGGTTTCAAGGGTTGCAATGCACTGTACGATCACCTCCTGTGGCAGGGAATCGCCACTTTGGAATCGTCCTGAGCCACAATGAAACTTGGGTAGCGCGAAACGGCTTGATTCGTCAAGGGTCATCAAAATCGCATCCGGTTTGTGGCAACCAGAGTGTGTTGTCATGATGCTGTTATTCCCGGTGCTCAACAATCCAACCACCTGAGCCAATACGACAACCAGGAAATCTTGCAGAGACGTCATGCTGTATAGCTCGTGTGTTTTTCCCAGGAGATATTCCAAGCTGGCATTATAATGCTCAACCGTCATCATGTCATGATACGTTTTGAGAGACATCCGCATCATGGTAAACAGTTTGGATGATGTCAGCTCTGTTTTTTCTTTGTAATCATCTATATCATAATTTTCAATGATATGCTGTTCTGGCGCATAACCAGGCTGTCCGGTTCTGATGATCAAACGAATAAATCGATTATTCATCTGTTGACGAATATACTGAACCAATTGCAATCCGGCATCATCGCTTTCCATGACCACGTCAATAAGCGCGACAGCGATATCTCTATGAGTGCTATCATTCAACAATAATATGGATTCTTTTTTGTTGTGGGCATGCAGCAGTTGAATGCCACGACCTTTGTAGGTTAAATGACTCAAAGTCAGTGAAGTGGCGGCATGGATATCAGGGTCATCGTCCACAATCAGAATCTTCCATGGAAGAGGTTGGTTGGTGGGACGCTGATTGCTTTGGATTTTTTTTATGATACGTGTAGCCAATTTAATAATATCCGTTTTTCTGGTGATACGTTTACAGAGGATGCCAACGTTTCCGTCATAAACTTGAAATCATGAAATGACATAATGGAAACAGGGTTGAGTCGTTTTGATTGGATCCAATGATTAATACCCCAAAAAAAACCAAATTGGAATCATTCATGTGTACTGGTCAGAATATTTGCTGAGTCTGTTTTGGAGAGGATGGTTGCTCCCATTATTGAATTGACACCCCCCCTTTTGGTCAGGTATAGTTGCTTACTTTTCATTTGGGGCGACAGGAACAGAAATTCGAGCAGGCATTTGCAAGGATCTGTCAAAATGCAGTTTACCCCATTCAATAGAAATCTCAGGTTACTAACAGCTTGGGTCTTTCAAAAGTTAAAAAGTGTTCATAAAAAGAACAATACAGTGTATCAGGCAAGAAGGAATCCTCCGTACTTTTAAAAAAGTGCTTTATCAATTCTATTATATTTTTTTGCTCCTGGCGCGTTCATGCAAAAAACTGGATCCGGTATATGCTTATAAAAAATGGAAGTGGGCGCGCTCGGATCGCATGTTTGATGCAGCCTGGATGATTCAGACAACCGGGGATATCCCGCTCCATAAACTGGCCATTGACAGTGAGAACATTCAGCACGGTATCCGCTATGGACCAACACCACGCGGGACTTTCAGCAAAATGATGCAGCACCTGGATGTCATGAACTTGGCATACGAGTCGTTCACGTTTTTGGATTTGGGGTCAGGCAAAGGACGTGCCCTTTTTTTGGCATCGGAACGTCCTTTTCGGCGCGTGATCGGAGTGGAATTTGCCAAGGAACTCGTGGTGGCAACTCAAAAGAACATTCGACGCTACCAGAATCCCAATCAACGCTGTTTTCAATTCGAAGTGGTTTGTGAGGATGTTACACATTATGCACTTCCAGTTGAGAATTTGGTCATTTTCATCTACAATGCTTTTGATGCCTTGATAGTCAACACGGTTTTGGACCGTATTGAATACTCCCTGCAAGAGCATCCAAGGCATATTATTATTTTGTATTTGAATGCGGTCCATGACGCTGTCTTGGAACAGCGCACGATGTTTGAAAAAATAGTCGCCAAAGAGGCGTTCTCGATTTATGGTCATTTTTCAGGAGAGGGTTGGAAACAATGATCAAGACCAACTGTTCCAGCGAGTCAACTCAACCATGAACCCTGCAATTCTGGTTGATTCCCTTCTTGGATGGATACGTAACAAACCCTTTTGGGTACTCTTGCCATTGCTTGGGCTTCACCTGGGCTATTATTTCTGGGCAGGCCCTTTTTTCGCTGGCAGCGATGACTTGGCTTATGCCCAGATCGCTGATTCCATCCGTGCCGGAACCTATCAACTCAAACCGCATATGTTTTACAATCGGTTTGGTGCCACTGCCATCACGGCCATTATTTTTCAGATTTTTGGCATCAACCTTTATACCACCACCTTGTGGCCTCTGCTTTGTTCGTTATTGTTGGTGGTTGCCGTTCATCAGGTCACTGCGCGCATTTTTGGTGGTTTGGCAGGATTTTTTGCCGGGTTGTTGGTGGCAACCAATCCCATGCATATTACTTATGCCCTCATGTTGATGACCGATGGTCCTTTGTCGTTGATGACCTTTCTGAGTGCAGCCTTTCTCTATTTCGCCCGGCAAGCCCAATCCAGCCGACACCAGATCAGCCTGGGGATGCTTTTTTCACTGTTTTTTACGCTGGCTTTCATCAGTAAATGCTCGGTTCTGTGGGCTTTTCCCTTCATCGTTGGTTTGATGCTCTTTGACCTGATCCATAAACGACATGTGCGCATGTGGCTTGCCATCAGTTTGTCTGGAACCGTGTTGGCACTCCTCTATTTTGGCACCTATTACGTGTATACCGGAAATGTGCTCTATCGATTCTCCGGCGTTGATCAATTGTTTGACCCCAATAACCAGCTCAATGCCAAACAGGCGCGAGATTATTTTATTAATAAACCGTTGAGCGATTATATCAAACGCTTGACCTATCAACCCTTGCAAATGTTTTTTGCCACCCCGTCCATTATCATCCCTCTGCTTTTGGCGTGGCCAGCTCTCCTCCACCCTTTCAGAACTTCCAAAACCTTGCCAGATTCTGTTCGCTTCTGGGCCTTTTTTTCCTGGTCCATCATCCTTTCGTTCTGGTTTGGATCCAATTCCACGCATTATTACACCCCTTTCGGCCTGTATGATTATTACATGTTACCAGTCACTCCGATTTTGTGTCTGCTCGGAGGCGTGATCCTGGCCACTCTGACAGAAACAGTCCTCCAAACCGGACAAGGCAATCGTCTCCTGTGGATCCTCACATCGGTCATCGTGTTGGTTGTCCCCATCCAAAAACTCCTTATGAATGAAAAATTGGGCATTGTCCTCATCGGTTTGCCTTTGATAGTACTGGCTTTGGGCGCAAGGCTGCTTCAGAATCCCCTTTGGAAACAATCCCTCTTGCCAGCAGGCGTGATCGTCATGATTGCAATACTCTATCCGATGGTTCCGGCAGTACCCATTTGGCGGGGTTATATCGGTGAAACTTCGGTCCAAAAGGCGGAACGGTATCTCATTCAAAAATACATGGCCAATCCATCCACTCCAACCATCATTCTGACAGATCATCGCACTCCAAAAGTTATTAAATATTATTTAAGCTTCAATCCTCCCCCCTCTCTCCGTTTGATCAATTGGGAAGATGCCGCCAAAATAGCCATTCAAAAGCAAGAAAGAATTATTTATTTTGTTCACAAGGGTCGCCTGCAAGCATTGATGGGCACGTATAATCAAACAATACCTGAATTTGTCCGCAAACCACCATCCGATTGGCAATTGCTCGAATCCCGTCAAGGCATCTCTGTTTATGAGGCGCGACAAATCATCGAGCCAAGTTCACGACGGGGTGTTCCTTTGTTTGATGCGACCAAGCCTATTTCAATAAATTAATTATTGATACCAATAACTGCTGTCTGGTTTGACTTTGGCAGTATATATTAAAGTCCACAAGGAATCCAATGAGCCATATTCTCCTGATCAATCCCAGCATCGACCTCAAGACACAAAGCAAAAAAGTCAATGTGATCATGAGTGTTTCGTTTCCAACGAGCATTGCTTTTCTGGCTGGATATCTCCTCAAATTCGACATTGCCGTCACGGTCCTGGATGAACGCATCCAGCTGTTGCATGCCGAAAGCGTGGCCGAGGCTGTCCGCCAACTGGATAAACCACGGATCATCGGCATCTCCACAGTGACTTTGACGTCGGCTCGCGCCTATGTATTGACTACCTGGATCAAACAGGCCGACCCCGATGCCATTGTCATCATCGGTGGCATTCATGCCACCGTGGCCACCGATGAAGTGCTTTTCAAGCCTGGCGTGGACATCGTCGCCCGTGGCGAAGGTGAATTGACCTTGAAAGAATTGATAGACCGGATTCTGGCAGGTGAGGATTATAAAACCGATGTATTGGGCATCTCCTATCTTGAGAATGGCAAACCGGTCCATAACCCCATGCGACCCTTTGTCAGTACCCTCGATGACATCCCTTCCATGCCCTATCACCTTTTTGCACAGCACAAGGAACATTATTCCAATTTCGGTGCCATTCTTGGTTCTCGTGGCTGCCCTTATCCCTGTACTTTTTGTTCCGCCCGCAGCATGTCAGGCATGAAATATCGTTTTCATTCGGTGGAACGGGTGTTGGAAGAGATCAAACTCTTGGTGCGCACGTATGGGCAGCGTACCATCCATTTGATAGATGACAATATCGCAGTCCATAAACGTCATTTCATGGAGTTATGCGCCGGAATCATCCGGGAGGGCCTGCATCTGGAGACATCCTTTCAAGGTTCTCTGCGAGGGGATGATGCCCGCGATGATGTCCTGGCCATGGCCAAACAAGCCAACTTTTCCATCATCTATTTCGGACTGGAGACCGGCAGCGAACGACTCATGCAGGTCATCCAGAAAAAAGAGACCGTCGCTGAAGTGGTTGAAGCCATTCATCGCACCCATAAACACGGCATCGCCGTTGGAACCACCATCATTTTTGGCCTGCCCACCGAGACTCGCAAGGATCGATGGGATTGCATCCGACTGGTCCGTTCTCTGCCATTGGCTTCCGTGCGTTTCAATACCTTGGCCCCTTATCCAGGAACTCAAATCTACGACGAATTGATGGCACAAAATAAAATTCTTTTCAAAGAAGACATGGTAAACTTCAATGTGCAATACATGTGGCAAAACGATGATATTCCTTATGTGCCGGATGGCAACAAACGGTTGGAATTGATCTTCGACACCATGTTTGCCAATTTATCTTATTATTTAAGTTTCCGGGGACTCTATCAAATTTTCACCCAGCCCATGGCAGGTGGCAATGTGATCAAATTGCAGAATAAATGGTATATGAATCTGGCCGAGATCTGGAAAATATACTCGGTTTTTCAATATCTATTCTTGCGTTTTATGAGTGTAACGGTACGAATGATTTTCAGTCGTTCTCAGAATTGATCCCTTCTTCCCAGGTGCGCCTTTCAATCAGATAGCGCGGACGGCGACGGGTTTCGTCATGCGAACGCCACAGATATTCCCCAAGAATGCCAAGCATGCCCATTTGCATCCCTCCCAATACCAAAATGACGACCATCAGTGAAGACCAACCAGGTATCCTATAACCCAGCAAGGCATGAATAATGATGAACCCAGCATAAACAAACCCCAGTGTCGCCACGATCATGCCAATATAAGACATCAGACGAATGGGAAAATAGGTGAAAGATGTAATGGAATCAACCATCAGTTTGAGTTTTTTCTTGAGAGTCCAGCCGGAATGACCGTGAAGGCGCGCCTGTTTGTCGTAGGTGATGGTGGCCTGCTGAAACCCCATCCATAATATAAGCAACATCGCACTGACATGGATTTCCTTGAATTGCAAATAGGCATCGATGACCACCCGATCCATCAGCCAAAAATCCGCGCCTTTGGACGGAATCCCTTTCAGGCCTTCCAGATGTTTCATCAATCTGTAATAAAATATTGAAAATTGTAGTGATGTTTTGGTTTCTCCTGGCCGTTGATCGCGTGCTGCCCAGACCACCTGACTGCCTGTGCGCCACTTGGCCAACAATTGGGGAATCACCTCTGGCGGATCCTGGAGGTCTGCGGCCATGATGACGGCACATCGGCCTCGTGCCTGGCTCAAACCGCAATGAATGGCTGCATGAGAACCAAAATTACGCGAAAAACGCACGGCTCGCAGTCGGGGATCCCTGGTTGCCAGAGCCGTCAATTGCGCAAAGCTGTCATCGGTCGAGTGATCATCCACCACTACCCATTCCCAATCCACATCCAGTCCTTTGAGTACCTCGACCAAACGATCATACATAGGCAGTAAATTTTTCGACTCATTAAAGGCGGGAGAGACAATGGAAAGATGGGGTCGATTCTGGGCTGGTGCAGGGGGATTGTTGTTTGTTCCAGGACGATCACATGGAGTGTTCAAACAGGTCTCGTTTGCATGCAACGTATTATAGGATGGTTCGTTGTTTGGGTCGTTCATGAGTGTCATCTTTAGTCTCTTTCAAATGCATGCCTGGTGGAGAACCTGAACCACCTGTTCCTGTTCAGCCTGTGTCATATCGTGATAAAGGGGCAGTATGATGCTGTGATCTCTGGCTTGCTCGCTGGCACTCAGAGAGGTACTGCCAGATTGATATTCATGGCAGGCTGTTTCCAGGTGGGCGCACATCACGCCTCGTCTGCTGGCAATCCCGGCATCCAACAGGGTTTGCATCACCTTTTTTTGGTCACAGTGGGCTGGAAGTCGCACACAATAACTTTGATAGTTGCTGCGTGCCCACTCCGGTTCATAAGGCAGGCTCAAGCCAGGAATGTCCGCCAGAAGGCGATGGTATTGATTGGCCAACTCCCGGCGGCGGATAATGATTTCAGGCAATTTATGCAATTGTACTCGACCGATTGCTGCCTGAATATCGGTCATGCGATAATTAAAGCCTAATTCATCATACGTTTCGAAGAGGATCTCGTTGGCGTGATGGCGGATGGTATCGGGTACGCTCATGCCATGTTGCCGCAATCGGCGCAAACGTTCCACCTGTTCGGCGTGGGCACAGGTGATCATCCCGCCGTCCCCGGTGGTCAGGATCTTGCGGGGATGGAAGGAAAAACAGGCATAATCGCCGTGCGGTACGCCAATTTTTTGCCAAGTACCATCCAGGTGTATTTCACTGCCAATGGCACAGGCGGCATCTTCAATAAGGGGGATGCCGTGCTGACGGGCGAACTGGCCAATGGCGGCAAGGTCGCAGGGCATGCCCAGTTGATGGACGCATAGGATCGCTTTGGTGCGTGGAGACAGTGCTGCGGCCAACCGGGCAGGGTCCATGTTGTAGGTGTCGGGTTGGATATCCACGAACACAGGTATGGCGTTGCAGTAGCGAATGCTATTGGTTGTGGCTATGAACGAGTGACTGACTGTAATGACTTCATCACCTGGCCCCACACCAGCGGCCAACAGGGCCAGATGCAAGGCGGCTGTACAACTGGAAACCGCGCAGGCATGCGGGGCACCGACATGGCTGGCAAATTCCTGTTCAAAAGCGGCGACTTCTGGTCCCTGGGTGATCCAACCAGAAAGCAGGACGCGGGTGATTGCCTCCACTTCTGCACGATTCAGGCAGGGTTGAATGATTGGAATCATGTGAAATCTCCCATGCGCCAGTTTTGGACTTGTTCCTGTTGGAGCAGTTGTTCCGGCGTTTGATCACAATTTTTATACCAGGTGAGCAGACGTTGCAATCCTTCTGCCAGCGAGAGGGTGGGTGTGAAGCCTAACAGTTGATGACTCAGCGTGGCATCGGCGAACAGGCGCAAGACATCCCCAGGTCGTGATTCACTGTAGGTGATGGCTGGGTTGGTACAACCAATCACCTGGGCCACGGTCGTTGCCAGTTCATTGATGGTGATTTCCTGTCCATTCCCAAGATTGAGGGTTTTTCCAATCACGCCATCCTGAAAACCTGCCAGAAGGATGCCTCTGGCTGTGTCTGCGACATAGGTGAAATCACGGGTCTGGGTGCCGTCACCAAAAATGACCATTGGCAGGCCAGCTAGACCACGCAGCATGAATTTTGGAATGACTTCGCCGCTATCCCCTTCGTGATGACAGCGGGGACCATAGGCGTTGAATGGCCGTACCATGACTGTGGGAAAGCCGTAAGAGGTATGAAAAGCACGGGCATAACACTCGCCCGCCAATTTGGAGGCACCATAGACTGTCATGGGCCAAGTCGGATGTGTTTCGGTCATGGGCACCCAGCGGGCTGTGCCATAGACCTCGGAACTGGAGACATAGACAAAGCGTTCCACCCCGGCTTGTTGTGCCAGATGCAGTAAATTCAATGTGGCCGTGGCGTTGACCGCGTGATTTTCCAACGGTGCATGCAGCGAATGACGCACTCCCAGACAGGCCAGATGAAACACCACATCCACACCTTGCAGCAAAGGGAGCATGGCTGTTTCGTTGCGAATATCGATGGTGTGCAATCGTACTGATTTGTTCAGGAGTGTCGTCAGGTTCTCCCGTTTTCCGTTGATCAGGTTGTCCACCACGATTACATCATGGTTGGCTGCTGCCAATTGATGTGTCAATTCGGAACCGATAAAGCCAGCTCCACCTGTTACCAGAATTTTTTTCATGATTGGACCCACCATTTCAAACGGGACAATTTGGTGGGGGGTCCAGGGGGAATCATTCCCCCTGGTGGGGTCCAGGGGCGAAGTCCCTGGTGGGGTCCAGGGGCGAAGCCCTTGGTGGGGTCCAGGGGCGAAGCCCCTGGTGGGGTCCAGGGGCGAAGCCCCTGGTGGGGTCCAGGGGCGAAGCCCC
>JAMOBH010000481.1:0-2960 GCA_039908085.1 Magnetococcus sp. YQC-5 | reverse complement strand
TCTAAGCCTCTGAAAAGGGTATCGACCATATCCGATTCTATCCTCGCCCCCATTCTGACACATTTTCATCCTCCAGGGTGGCAAAAATTTGCCATGCTGTTTTTTTAATTTTTTTATTTGGGGGGGAACGGGATCAATGCCCATTGAGGGGTGTCATTTCGGCAAGACTTTTGCTTGAGCCATCATGAATGGCAGCAGATCCAAGCCAACATGATCCCATAAACTGAAGCTTTAAGACCTTGTTTGAGAGCATTGAACATGCCAGACCGACAGAGCAGAATTCTGATCGTCGATGATGAAAAAACCAATATTGACGTGTTGATTGGCCTCCTGCGGGACCATTATCGTACTTTGGTGGCCAAAAATGGCGAACAGGCACTGCTCAGAGCCAGCTCGGATCCCCCACCAGACCTGATTCTGTTGGATGTGATGATGCCGGATATCGATGGCTTCGAGGTGTGCAAACGTCTCAAGGCCAACCCGAACACCCGCCATATTCCCGTCATTTTTGTTACGGCCATGGGTCAGAGCAGTGACGAAGCATTCGGTTTTACGTTGGGCGCGGTCGATTATGTAAGCAAACCCATCAACCCAACCATCCTGATGGCCCGCATACAGACCCATTTGGCCCTGTCGGATCAAAACCGATACATGGAACAACAGGTCAAACAACGTACTCAGGAACTGGAAAAAGCCCAGGATGCCTTGCGGGCTGCCATGGGTAATCTCTTGACGATTCAAGTTGGACCAGGCGTCTTCTGGTTGCAAATACCTGAAGCCGGGTTGTATATCCTGTGCGGATGTCCCGCTGAGGTGGTCAAACTCCTGATGCTCAAGGGTCTCAATGCCCCAGCAATCAAAAATGGTGTGAACTTCGAAACCGGTCCCAACGTCATCCTGTTGTCCGACTTGCTGGTACAAAATGGCGGCTTTGCCAACATGGCGGAATTTCCCGTACTCCAGATGCTCTATCGCCAGGGGATGATCATTCCAGGTCATCCCAACAACACCGGCATCAAACCCATGTTGATGGGGGCTGCCGATCAGGTACACGCCCAGATGGCCTATATTCATCGTGGCAATTATGGCCTCTCCAGAGAAGAGATCCTGGCTGCCGGGATGGATGAAACAATCACTGAAAACATGATGCGAATCAAACTTCAATTTGCCTTTGGAAAAATTCGCGAACCTTCGGAATTTCTCGATACCCTGATCGTGGACGAACAACCCAGGGAAATTCGCAATGGGGCGCAGATCCAACGCATTGGTTTCAATCGCTTTCGTTTCCTGTTTCGGGATCAGTCCGCCGAGGTGGATTTGAATCTGCCCAAGGATTTGGTGTATAAATCCCCTTATCCGCTGGGTTTTCATCGCGTGCAACGCCACTATTTCGCCATCCTCCATACCGGCGAAGGGGATGGATGGGATCCTGAACGCCCCAGCATGAGCAGCGTCCTGATGTTTCAGGGGCGTTATTATCTCATCGACGCGATTCCAGGCGTGTTGAATGTCTTGACCGCTTTGGGCATCGATATCAGCGAGGTGGAAGGGATCTTTCATACCCATGCCCATGATGATCATTTCGCAGGCTTGCCAGCCTTGATTCAGACAGACCGCCGTCTGAAGTATTATGCCACCTCTCTGGTGCGCTCTTCGGTGGCCAAAAAATTTGCCGCCTTGATGTCCATCAATGAAAACAAATTTGAACAGTTCTTTGAAATTCATGACCTGGAATTCGATATCTGGAATCATTGCGGTGGCCTGGAAGTCAAACCCCTCTACACGCCCCATCCCGTGGAAACCAATCTCTTGCTTTTCCGTGCCCTGGATAGCGACGGTTATCGCACCTATGCCCATTGGACGGATCTGACCTCGTTTGCGGTGTTGGATAAAATGATGGATCCTGGACCCCATCAGGTTCCACTCGATTTTGTCAATCGTATCAAGGAGCAGTATCTCTATCCGGCTGATTTGAAAAAATTGGATATCGGCGGAGGCATGATCCATGGCATGGCGCATGATTTTAGTTATGATCCTACCAAGCGTCTGATTCTGGCTCATTTGGCCCGCGACTTGACTACAGAGGAGATGGAAATCGGTTCTGAAAGCACCTTTGGTGCCTTGGAGGTGTTGATCCCAGGGGAGCAGGATTACCGTCGTCAAAGAATATTTTACTATTTGCATGAACTTTTTCCAGAAATTTCGGATGATGACATCCGCATGTTGATCAATGGTCCCATTATCAACCTGAATGCAGGATCTTTTATTCGTCGCGAGGATGAAAATAACGGCTTTGTTGATATGACCATTTCTGGTGATGTCGTCTATCTGGATGCGGATTTCGGAATTCGATATCACCTTGGTTTTGGTTCTTTCATGGGGCTGCAACGGATCTTTTCGGATACCTTCAAGGATGAAGGCAGCTATCGAGCGGTTTCCCATAGCGCAGCTCTGCGCATTCCTGTCAATATGCTCAAAATTTTACTGGAGACACGAGGGCTTTCTCTCAAATTGGCGCAACTTCTTGAGAAGGTTCGTTTTCTTCGGCATACTTGGTTGTTTGGAGAGCAGACATCTTTTGTTTTTTTGGCCAAAATTGCCCAGAATATGCAAACCATTGCATTCGCAGAAGGGGAATTGGTCGCAGAAGAGTCAGGCGGCCCGGTTTTATGGTTGGTTGCAAAAGGCCGGATCGCCATGCTTGCCGGGTCAGAGGCCGGAACCATTCAAGAAATGATTGAACCGGGTGAATTTTTTGGTGAACAGAGTTATTTGCATGAGAGGGCGTATTCATGGCATTTTCAGGCCCATGACGGATGCGAACTGGCACGCATCCACTGGGCCGGATTGTTGGAAGCCCCAATCGTCCATTGGAAAATGTTGGAAATCGCTCAAAAACGGATGCGCATGTGCGGCATCATCACCGTCAAATGATCGTTTTGGGTACAAAGTCAAAACCC
>JAMOBH010000480.1:0-2975 GCA_039908085.1 Magnetococcus sp. YQC-5 | reverse complement strand
GGCGATGCGCTGATACCAGCACAGGTCGCAGACCGGAACGCCCATGACCTCGCTGAAGAAGAGGCTCCCCAGGGTGGCACCGGCGGCCACGACCCAGGCGGCGAAGAGTCCGGTCCAGCCACGCTGGGCGTTTTTGGAAACAATTTTGTTTTCCATATGTTCCCAAGACATCCCTAAAGTTTGTATGGTGGTGCGTGGGCTTTAACCTATCCTGGGAGATGGGTTGATGTCAATCGGATTGGACCGAGGAAAGTGAACCGTAAGCGGGCAATTGACCCCAGGGTTCCCCTGATTCCCAACTGGTGAGATCCTCCTCCCCGTGAAAAACATCAACCACGGAGGAGAGCATGGGACAGCAACAAGTGGCCGGGTTATCCCGGTTGAATGAACGTGAGCGTTTTTGGTTGACCAGGCGGATTCCCCGGCGAGCAAGCCGTTCAGGAAGAAACGTGGTCGCCGTCCCTTGCCGGATTGGCTGCCACGGGTGGAGATCATCCACGAGTTGCCGGAATCCGAGAGGATGTGTGACCTGGATGGTGCTACGTGCCTTTTGAATGGTTGATGCCGATTTCCTTGCACCAGGATACGATCACAAATACGAATTATTGCCTAGTATCAATATGTTGAACTTTTTTAGGAAGCCCCCAAATAGATGCGGTTTAGGATAAAAACTTCTTTCCGTGCTGTCTTCCCAGAAGCCTCATTTTCCACAAAAAGAAACCAAACTTGCCGAAAACTACAGAGAAATCAAAAGACATAAGATGCTGAAAGGCACGTTTAACGTAGAATAAAATACTAATAGCCATTAACAGTCGCGGGAAACGATTGCCAGAGTGATGATATGAATGAGCGTGTCGCAGGAGTCTTCCTAATATCATGTCAGGAACTCGGAATGTTGCGACAAAAAAAAGCATCACATTGGCAAGTGTTGGTGCCAAATTTCCATAGTTATTGTTACCAATAGGTTCACAGCGTGACTCTATATTTTTCAGTTGATAATCTAAAGTTGTGCCTGGTATAGATCGAAGTGAAAATATATTTAAGGTGAATGGTCTTGGCATGCTGTTTACCATGAGGATCGTCGCTTGTACGTCATCATCATTCTCAAATGGATTATCTACAATAACATCATATGCAGGGGGTACCATTCCGTTTTGTACGCGAGAAATGATTCCGAAAGCTTTTTGCAAAAGTCCTTTTTGATTCGGACGTTTATAAAATTTAAGAATACGGTCGCTACCGCTCTGAACTCCCATTCGAATACGCTTGAGACCAGCTTCCGCAAGAATAACAAGTTTTTCTTCATTTACATGCACAGGTGTTATGCCGTGGACGGCAAAGGGCAATCCAACTTCCTTGCGCCACTGTTTAGAGAACTCTGTTAAAATTGAAATATCCAGGGCTAAGAAACAGTCATCATGAAAAGATATTGACTGAATGAACGGTCTATCACGTAAAATTAACTTAATTTCAGTAATAAGAGTATCTACAGAGGCATGTCTCACTCTTCCTGCAAGTTTGTCATTTTCTAAAAACTTTGTATTAGAGCAATACGTACATTTAAAAGGGCACCCTCTCGTCCAAATAGTATTATATGAAAGAGCATTAGATTTTAAATAATCATTAATATTGCCAAGCCGGAAGCCAACGCTCCTCTCGAACACATATTCATTATCCCCAAAAAATGGCGGGGGGAAATCATTCAGATCATTACTTGTAAGCAGTGGCCGAAAAGGATTTTTTATGATCTCACCACCATTTCTAAACCAAAAATTACGCACACCTAGCCGTTTTTCCTCATCATAAAAACAATCAATGAACTCACTGAAAGCTGCCTCACCCTCACTTGTGCAGATTGCATCCACATCACTATCGATAGCATCTTCCGGGCTTACGATTGGATGAATTCCGCCCCACAGTAAAAATATTTCAGGCTTATTAATACGCACTTCCCGAAGAATTTCTTTGACGATTAACGCTTCCTCAGACATGGATGATACGCACAATATATCAGATTGACCAAACGTCTCAGCAATCAATTTAATATCTTCCGATTTAAAACTGTCCGTGCCTTTTTTAGTCTTCAAAACAGATAAAATCGAAAAGAGGTTTCCTGTATTTACGATGTAAACACTACATATGCACTTGTTGGCAGCAATAGCAGCAATTTTTCTAAAGCCAAAGTAAGAATTAGTCGTTCCGAAGTAAACAAGAGAAACTTTAAGTCTTGATGTTGGAGTCATGACAAGCCTATAAAAGTTTAGTCAAATAGACCAATGGAAAACAATGTATGCACCTTATTGGCTCTTACGGTTTTTGCGTACAGATAGGGTTGGGGGAATGGCTAAGGGTGTTACATTGCAACCCAATGACTGCCTGAGCCCGTTCTCGTTGCAAATCCCCTGACAACGACATCCCCACTGCTGCACTCCTGATACCAATTCGTAATCTATTGAGTAATTTCTTTTATACCACACCCATCACGGGATGCATAGTTTTTTGGTAACTATTCAGCACACCCTGTTCCGCACCTGCTGGAAATAGACTGATCCGCCGTTTGTGATGTATGACAACGGAGGAGACGACCATGGAAACGAATAAGACCGGAAAACGCTTCAGCGATGCCGACAAGGTGGCCATTCTGCGCCGTCACCTATTGGAGAAGGAGCCGATCTCCAAAATTTGCGACGAGCTTTCGCTGCAACCGACGCAGTTCTACCTCTGGCAGAAGACCTTTTTCGAAAACGGCGCTGCTGCTTTTCAGGCCAGGCCGCGTGGTGAGCCCATCAAGGATCGGCGGATTGCGCAATTGGAGAACCAAGACAGGCATGACGGTTCATGGGCTTCAACCTAAGATGGCCTGATGCCGGCAGGCTCATTCATGCGTGTGGATCACCTGTCCGCGGCTGACGAAGGATTGGGTCAGGGTGCCCCAATGATAAACCTGCACCGTCTCCATGATCGGTTGGTTGACG
>JAMOBH010000479.1:0-2982 GCA_039908085.1 Magnetococcus sp. YQC-5 | reverse complement strand
CTCTGCATAATCATAGGTGGATGTCATGATCAAATCCCACAATCGTCGCGCAGGCAGGCGACGATAGACACGACAGGCCACCTCTCCACGCTCATTGCTGGCATAGGGCGGATCTGTCACTGGCCATGGACGATACACCAGCTGGATATCAGGATTTTCCAGCTCCTGGAGATTGGCAGGAAAGTACAACTCCCACTCCTGATCCCCCTTCACCGCTTCGATAAAGGCCCCATTGATCAAACAGGACAAATTGAACTGACGCAACCGACCATCCTCACGCTTGGCCCGGATGAAATCGGCGACATCGGGATGTGAAATATCAAAAGTGACCATCTGCGCCCCTCGCCGCCCCCCAGCCGACGAAATGATTTTGCACATGGCGTCAAAAATATCCATAAATGACAATGGACCCGACGTGCTGGACCCGGCCCCGGCGACATAGGCCCCACGAGGCCGCAAGGTGGAAAATTCATACCCAATCCCACACCCTGCCTTCAAGGTCAACCCCGCCTCCCGCACCATATCCAGGATATCCAGCATGGAATCCAGAAGCACTTTTCAAGCGATACGTGCTGTCCCAGATGGATAATGCGACAGGTTGCAAACCCATTCCAGACAAACCAGAAGGGGTTCTCCCGTATACAAAATAATAGAGCAGCGATTCAGCCTGAAATAATCAAAATATCAACTTGATGAAGAATGATCTGGAATGCGACTGGCAAGCTTGTTCAGGAAGGCGGTCAATTCATGGAGATTGGTGCCAGGTTGATCGGAAAACCAATCGTCACTCACACCAGCAAGCTGACGCTCCCTGGCCATCCGCAAACTGCGGTTCTGTGCAGTATCCAAACGCGCTGCAATTCTGGCGAACAAGGAAAGATGTCCATTATCTGGAGCAGATGTTGCCAAAAGGTGTTGCACCCGCTCCTTGAGCCATGCTGTATCATCCGCCTCTGGAGAAGGATCTTCAAAATGCAGCAAGAGCCAAAGATCAAAAGAGGGTCTGCAACAGATCAAGCGGGGAGAGACAGAGTCTGGTCTGAGCAAGGAATTCTGGAATTCCTGCCAAACCTGAGGTGCTGTATTGGAGGCATCGCCGTCCCACTCCAACACGAGATAAAGCCGGCGACACGGAGCGACTTTCAGGGATCGTTCCAGACCACCCCCGGCAGCAGTTTGAAGGGGAATCGGAGCGCATGTCACCTTGCCAGACAAGTGCAAACTGTTGACCAACTCTTGCAAATAAATCAAAACCGGCTCATTGGCGAACAACAAAACAGAATCACGAGGAGGTCGTCTGGGATGAGTACGTTCCAAAGAGAGGCAAGAGCGTTCAGTTGCGAACTTGAATGATACAAAAGGTTTTTTTGTCACAGAAACGATCACCAATCCTTGAAGCGTTTCAGAGTTGGAATGGCACCAAAACTGCCTTCCAGATAACGTCGTTGCAGGGGTTCACCTTGTTCGATGTCAAAATCAGAAATCGGATAGAGTTCACTGCAACGATCACCGCTTTTTTCCATCATCCAGAATTGATCGCGACGGAAAGCATTCTGGTCCATCAAGGCGGTATCATGGGTGGTGCTGATCAATTGGGCACGAAAAGGATTGGTTGAGGCATCGTGCATGAGGCCGAAGAGAAATTTGACCAAATGATGATGCAAACTGGTATCCATTTCATCCATGAAGAGGATCCGTCCTTGTCCCAGGATGTTCATCCAGGGCCAGGCCAGGGAAAAGAGTTTCTGTGTGCCACGGGATTCAGCGTCCCATGGCAGGAGAACGGGTTTGCCTGTATCGGCTGTGGAGCGTTCGAAGCGGATTTCGGTCACGACCGTGCCAGACATCTCTTTTTGCAAGGCGGCGCGGACTTCCGGTGGGAGGTCTTCCATGCCCAGATCGCCAACGGTTCTGGTTTCCAGACGAATGCCCTCGATGTCCATGTCGGCCTGATTCAGAAACTTGAGAACCCGCAAGCGACCCTCTGCATCCTTGCACAAGGAGGCGGAAAAATCCTTGCTGACCTCGGCATGGGGACGAAACACCCGCAACCGTTTGTCATACCAATCGAACACAGGGCGCAAAGGGGCACTGTTGAGCTGAATGGCTGTGGAGAGATACAAGGCGTTTTTACGTGTGGCATCGCGCCAAACTTCCCGATTGCCTGGGAGGTATTTTTTGTGCAGGGTCCAGATTTCCTTGTTGGCTTCCGGGTCGAAATAGCGTTCGAACCAACGCTGAGGGCGACCGCTGGGATAGGCGATAAGCCACTCATGCATCACCCGTTCTCTGGTGACAGAAAAGCCGTATTGATAACGTACCTCGTCTTCGATGAAAATCATTTCAAAGGTACTGGGAGCCTGTGTGTTTTTATTGTTGAGGAGATAGGGGTAAACATCAATAATATCCCCCTCCTGTCCTTTGACAGAATTGAGGACAAAATCCCACATGAAAAGTGCGGCGCGTATCAGATTGCTTTTGCCAGAGGCATTTGGCCCATAAATGACGGTCGATTTCAATAATTTGGGCAAACGTGGCAAACCAGTGGCAAAGGTGTTTTCCGGCAACTCACGGTAGTTCCCACTGGCCGCCATACTGAGGGTTTGGCGTTCGCAAAAGGAGAGATAATTGGTCACGCTGAATTCAATAAGCATTCCACAGATCCGCCAGCAACAGTAACTGTTCACTCCCCAGGATGGGGCACGAACATTTTGGATTATAGGCATCGCTATCAAACAATCATAGCATGTAACGACGCATTGGAAAGGAATCTTTTTGCCTCCCGGTCCAATTCGACATCCCATTGAAACCGAAAAACTCTTGACACAAAATGCCCTTCGGGCAAAAAGTCAAAAACAAAACCTTGGGGGATGAATCCCCCAAACCCCCTCTTTTTTTTAATAGTTTAAAAAAAATAATAAAAAAATAATAAAAAAAAAGGGTGGGGGGTTTGGGGGGCGGTTCACCGCCCCCCAAGGTTTT
>JAMOBH010000112.1:0-15525 GCA_039908085.1 Magnetococcus sp. YQC-5 | reverse complement strand
TCCCCCAAACCTCATCATGGGCATCGTCTTCGGTTCCCTCCCCATTGTTGTCCTGCCTTTACGTGACAGATTTTTGGTCGGCCTTCAATTTAATGTCGTGAATGTTTGAAAAAACAATGGGTTGATGATGATTGATAGTGCTTTTTGTTTAACATCTCGTCATACCTGATTGATCAACGTGACCAACGCCGCGTCTGGAATGTTCATGACGTTGTGCTCCAGATGATCAAACAGCCTCTGTATGCAAAAATGGCTTGACACAATTCTCCACCTTTTTGGTTGACTTCTATTCAACTATCTGGTTGAATAGAAGCATTCAATCAAGTTGGCACAAGCTTGGGAGTGTGTTGTCATGCCAGATGAGGCGATCAGGACGCCGGAACTCTCTTCCAGTGTGCAACGTTCAACGGATAAACCGTTGCGTCGGGTCATTCCCGTGCGTGCGCAACAGGGGATCCCGGTTGACCGGCAACGCTCTCTGGCAGGGCGTTATCCCTTGTGGCTCAAAGGGGTCTCATGGCTGGCCTTTACCTGGGCTTTTCTGGGGTGGCTTAACGAGACATGGTTTTATCGATTCAACAATTCCCTCTGGCTTAATCGCTACACCGAATATGTGATTATTCTTGTATTTGGCGTCTGGCGCATCACGGCAGAGAAAAATCCCTATACCCGCAAGCGGTTGATCATCCTGGTATCCCATGTGGTGGTGCTGTGGTGGTTGATCCCCTGGTGGTTTCCCTTCATCGAGCCTTATTTGGGCTATCTGGGAGTCTTGCCGGCCTTTCCCTCGCTGCATACCCCTGGCACACTCACTTTTTTTCTGGTGCTGGGGATGGTTTTGTTCTTCGGGCGTCGGGTGATCTGCGGCTGGAATTGTCCCTGTGTTGGCATCCGTGAAGTGGTTGGATTCCCTTTTCGTCACGCCGATCATGTGCCACGGGGTCCATGGGCCTGGCGGTTGCGGCATCTCAAATGGTTCTGGTTCGCCCTTTACCTGGGGGCGATGTGGGCCATGAGTCGTCCGGCAAATAATATAACTTCTAGTTATTTGGTTTTCTTTGCCATGATGGTGGGTTTGCCCTATTTTGTGACCTTGCTGCTCTCCCCCTGGATCGGCAATCGGGGATATTGCCGTTATCTTTGTCCGTATGGGGCCACCTTTGGTCTGCTCAATCGGGTGGGGCCGTTTCGCATCGATTTTCGTGCTGACACCTGCACGCATTGCGGCGTGTGTGAACAGGTCTGCGATATGGGCATTCCGGTGTGGAAAATGGGACAGGCAACAGGCAAGATCGATTCCACCGAGTGCATGGGGTGCGGTCGTTGCGTCACTGAATGCGGAACAAAAAGTTTGGCTTTCCACGATGTCCGCAATTGGTTTTTTCCAGCCATGCGTCAGGATCGTGCCTGGTTGCGGCAGCGTGTGGATTGGGAGTTGACCTCAACACGTTGGCGGTTTTTGGGATTTGTCCTGGTGCTGGCCCTGGTGTTGACAGGGGCGTGGTATTATTCCGGTCGCATCGGCAGCGGGGCCGAGTTGATCAACCATTTGGGGACGCTATGCGGATTGCCCATCTCCACCTGGTAGCCGTGCTGCTTTTCTGGCCTTGGTGCGCATGGTCCGGTTTGCCGGAAAACGCCCATGGAACGGGCGAGCATGCCGAACACTGGCAGCCTGATCCCATGCACGAATACTGGGATCCGGCCACTTATCACCGCCCGGAAACAGCTCCGGTGGAGGGGATATTCAAGGGCGAGGAGTGCCTGGAGTGTCATATGGCGATTACGCCCGGCATCGTCAAGGATTGGCGCGCCAGTCGTCATGCCAGCGCGAAGAAACCGGTTCTCTGCCCCGACTGTCATGGGGAGGATCACCAGAAATTGTTTTTTCCCACGCCCAAGACTTGTGGCGGGTGTCATCCTCAGCGGTTGGCACAAATGGAAGAAGAGAAAAAGTATGGTTTTCCAAGTCATGCTTTGGCCATGGAACGGGTGGTGGACAGTAAACATTTCGCAGACAAACCCAAGGCAGAGGTGGCCTCTTGCCTGCAATGCCACTCGGTGGCCACCAAGTGTGACTCTTGTCATACCCGTCATCGCTTTGATCCGGCAGAGGCCCGGCGGCCAGAGGCGTGTATGACGTGTCACAGCGGACCGCCCCACCCGGATGATGAGGCTTTTTTGGCTTCGGCCCATGGCCAACGTTACCAAAAAGAGAAAGAGAGATGGGATTGGAGCAAGCCTTTGAGTAAAGGCCATTATGTCATTCCAACTTGTGCTTATTGTCATATGCGGGATGGTGTTCATCAGGTGGCGGACAAGGCGGTGTGGAAATTCGGCATCCGGGAGGTCAATCCAAAAACCGCAGAGAATGAAATCAAACGCAAGCGTTGGTTGGAACTGTGTGTGGAGTGCCATCCTGTGGAAACGGCCAGGATTTTTTTTCGTGAATTGGATGCGGAACGTCAGCAAACCTGGAAAAAACTGTATGGTGTGGAACGGGTACTCCGGGGACTGCGTGGTGAAGGGGTGTTGCGTCCTTCAGCGCGTGAGCGTCCCTCTTACCCTATGGACCTGCTGGCCCGTTTTTACCCTTTTGAGCGGATAGGGTTTTTCGAGGGGGGGGCATCGGCTTTTTACAATGTGAGTGCCATTGAGCGGGATTATTTCGAGATGTGGTATTTTTCCAGTTTGGGGGCGTACAAGGGGATGGCACACGGGGCCAAGGCCATGGCAGATCATTTTCATGCGCGCCTGGATGCCAATGGCCGCGCCATTGTCAAACATGCGGAAGCCTTGCGGGGCAGGGGGGCATCCGGCCAAAAAATCGACTTGATCCCACTTTGGATGGAAGGGGAATATACCCGTTTTAATCGTGAACACAATTGAAAAATTAAATTTTTTGATTCTTAACAATAATTATTGAAAAATGTCAAATAAAATATGTTTATTATAATTGAATCCTGCAAGTTAAACAGTCTCTTATAAAATCACTCTTCTGCATGCGCCCTCTCCCCTCCCAAAAAACTTTCCAGGCACTTCACCACCCGCTTGACCGGCGGAATTTGATTAAATGGAAAACCATGGTCACGAAACCAGCCCGAAGCTTCCAGGAGTGGAGCCAAATCCGGCTGTTTGGTCAATGCGCGGTCAATGCCGATGGCCAGGGCAACAGGTTTTTTCAAGGTATCCAAATTTTGCAACCGCTTGGGCAATGGTCCCCCATGCCAACGATGAAACAATTCCAAATGCACAACACAACCGGTTTGATGGCGAAAACTGAAATCCGGGATGGCCCACTCCTGCCCCCCCACATTCAACAACGGGGAGTTCGGCTGCATCTTCCACTCCTGGACTTGTTCCTTGAACTGGGCAACAAAAACAGAAAATTCATCGGGTATATACGCTGATGTTTGGGTGAAATGGGATTTCAAGCCGCTCGTATCATCCAGTGTCAAGGTGGCAGCCCCTTCGGTGCCAATGCGCACCTGGGCCATGATCTTCCATTGTTTGAGGGCGCAAACCGCAGGCAAAAATCCAGCCAGCTTGATACCATACTTGCGGGCCACGTCGAACAGACTCAAAGGTCCATCCAGTTCCAAACGAAAACCATTGGCGACATGCGGTATGGGGGTAATGCGCGCCATAAGCTGAAACCATTTGAGATATCGAAAAAAGTGTCTCCGTCGCGCCGCATCCGGTTCACACATCTCAATGATCAATCCATCCGCCCAAATCAGTGGACCTTGCACCAGAGCCATGTTGTAACGATCAATCAAAGGCACTGGATCAACGGCCTCAAAGGCAATCAAGGGTTGTCGCACTGGCAAGTCAGCATGCAGCCTCTGGGCCAGTTGATCCGGGTCATCGGTTTCCAAATCACGTCCAACAGCCAGCCGATAGGAAACCAGATCATTCATATCCGCTGCCCGCAAATGTTTGGCCGCAGAGGTGAAAATGGCCCATCGCAACGCTTCTTGTCCGTCAAAATTTTCCTGGAATGTGCAACGATCCAATAAAAGTTTATTCACCCCTTTGGCAATCTGGGGGGAACGATAGGAATTGATCAACGGCACAACCTCTTCTGTCAACTCCTCCCGGCTCTGGCCAATACCTGCTTCGTAAATCAGAGCCAAATCCCGCACCAGATTTTGCAATAATACATTGGTTGGATCCACCAAACGAGGATAGAGCCTCTCCCCGCGTCGGTCATAACGCAACAATTCACGAGTCAACATGCCGGCAGATCCCGTTGATAGGCCGCATGTTTCCTTCGTCGTTCGCTGGTGAACGTTTCAGCCGTATCCGCAGAGACCAGTTCATAGAGAATGGCCTGTTTGCCCTCTTTGGGTCGCAACAAACGTCCCAACCGTTGGACGTGTTCCCGAATCGAGGCATTCCCAGACACAATGATGCCAATACTGACCTCAGGCAGATCAATCCCTTCATTGAGTACCCTGGAGTTGACCAGAAAGGGAAATTCTCCAGCACGAAAGGCATCCAGAATGCGAACGCGTTCCGATGCTTTGGTTTTGTGGGTAATAACAGGCAGAAAGAAGGTTTCACCAATGGCATAGGCCGTGGCATTGTCATCGGTAAAAAGCAAGGCCCGTTCCTGACGATGACGCCGCAGAAGTTTCCAAACCATGCGCAATTTGGCGCGCGAGGCCCTGGCCAAGTGCTTCTGCATGCGATAGGCGGCCATGGCAGCACGACCTTCCTTGGTGCGGCAGCAGATCATGATGAATTCGGTCCAGCCATTGGGCCGACTGAAATTGGCTCCAGAGGAACGGGCAAACTCCCGGTACTGACTATAGGCGGCATCATAGGCCTGGCGTTCGTCAGGATCCAGAATGACTGGAATTTGTTCCAATCGGTAAGGAGAGAGAAACGCTCCCTCCAGTTCGGAGATTTCACAACGATACACCAACGGTCCAAGCAGATCGAACAAATCAGCTTCCAGACCATCGGTGCGTTCCGGGGTGGCCGTGAGTCCCAATCTGTAAGGAGCTACACACATGAGAGCTGCCAGTCGTGTGCTGGGAGCTGGCAGATGATGACATTCATCACACACAAGCAGGCCAAAACGGGAACCAAGGCGTTCCATATGCAGCAGACCCGAATCATAGGTACTGACGGTAATGGATTCAATGCGATGTTCCCCTCCGTGCATAATGCCGATGGGTATACCAAACGCCTGCGTAAGTTGTCCGTGCCATTGCTGGGTCAGGTCAATGGTTGGGGCCAGAATCAGGGTATCACGCTGGATCCGGGCAATCGCCATGCGTGCAACCAAAGTTTTACCTGATCCGGTGGGCAACACCACCACTCCTTGATGTCCCGCCGTGACCCAGGCCTGAAACGCTGCCAACTGGTGAGGACGGGGGGCCTGTTCGTTTGTGGGCTGAAAAAGCTGCGGGGCAAAGGTGCGCGCGTTATCCGCATAAGGAATTTTGGCGCGGTGCAGGGCCAGGACAATGGGGCCATAGCGTCGCGCCTCGGCTCGATAGCAATCGATACGTTCGTCCCACCGTATCCAATGCGCGACCGGTTCCAATTCCGCAGCCGGGCCGCAGATAACGAGTGTTCCCTGATCAAAGTCGATGCGAATCATGGTGTGTAACAGGCGATGCGTTGACCTGTTCCGGGCGCAGGATCATGACCCCAAACCACAATCCAATGGCCGCGCCAACTGCGTTCATGCCTACGTCCCGCAAATCAAAGAAACGGTTGGGTAACATCCACTGGATACACTCATCCGAAAATCCAGCCAAAACGACCGACACATACACCCACACCAACCCTTGCCCTGTGGGCCGTCCGGCTGCCCGAAACAACAAAAAAGCCAACAAGCCATATTCAAAAAAATGAATACGTTCTGTTGGGTTGTCCATGGTGGTGGCCAGAATGGCCGTGGCCAGAAACGGCAAAGCCGCCCACCACCGAAGATGTTTCTTGATCCGCCTGAACATGATGACCAGAATGCCACCCAAAGCACTGAGCAGAACAATGGAAATAATCAGTCCGGTCTCTTTTTTGCCAATCAGCTTGTAAGCCATTTTCGCCACCACGGGCGTGAGTGGCAGGGTCAGATAAATCATCAGCAAGTATCCACCCACTGCCGCCCAGCGAGGACCAGGATAGTGTATTGCAAGGTGATGGGACAGGTTGATAAAACTAATAAAACTCAGGAAAGGGTTTTTCATTTGGGCGGCCTGGGGAGGCGAACCATGGATCCCAAAGAACCAAAAGTTTCGTTTCCCAACCTGGAGGCAGGATCCAAACGATCCGCATGGACAGTGAAACGACCTTTGGCATCCAGATCGACAATGTCATCATCAATGTGAATAGCATCAATTCTGCCAAAGATCAAGGCTTGAGGGGGATCGCCCATTTCGATGATTTTGTAGCGTTCACAGGCAAACGCAACCTGACAGGCGACCAGTCGCGGCAAACGAAAGCCTGGGAATTCAGTCACTTCCAAGCCCAATTGGGTCACTTCGGACTCGTCTTGGGGCCATTCCGTGGAACTTTCGGCAACCAAACCGATCTGGCGCATGCCAGGAATATGCACGACAAAATCAAAACGCTCGGCAATATTAACCCAGGTGTCCTTGGGTGTCCCATCGCTTTTTTTGCCCACGGAAACCATCAAAATGGGCGGAGAGCTGGCAATCCCGGTAAAATAGGAAAAAGGAGCCAGATTGAATCCTCGCTGGTTGTTTTCCGAGAGAATCCAGGCAATGGGACGGGGAACCAACGTCTGTGTCATGGCGTGGTAGACCCGTTGTGGAGAGAGCGTTTTCAAATCCAGAATCATGGCAACCTTGTCAACCGTTGGTACGTTCAAATTCGCGCATGTAAGCGATCAGGGCATCCACCCCATCTTCCGGCATGGCATTGTAAAGCGAAGCCCGCATTCCCCCCACTGAACGATGACCTTTCAACGTGACCAAACCAGCGGCTTTGGCCCCGGATAAAAAGGCATCGTTGGATTCTGGTTTGGCCATGGTAAACGGTACATTCATGCGGGAACGACTGCCAGGTTCTGTGGGACAGGTATAAAAATCAGATGCATCGATGGCCGCATACAGTTTGTTCGCCTTGATGATGTTGCGGCGTTCCATTTCGACCACGCCACCTTGGGCCTGTACCCATTCCAGTACCAGACCCAGAATGTAGATGGCATAGGTTGGAGGGGTATTGAGCATGGAGCCTTCTTTGGCCAGGGCCTGATAATCCAACATGACCGGCAGGTTGGCTTTGCGGCCCAGGAGATCCTTGCGGATGATCACTACGGTAACGCCACTGGGTCCAAGATTTTTCTGTGCCCCAGCATAAATCATTCCAAAACGTGAAACATCCACTGGCCTGGAAAGAATGTTGGAAGAGGCATCTGCCACCAAAGGCACAGCCCCGGTGTCAGGGATATAAGGAAATTCCGTGCCAAATATGGTATTGTTGCTGGTCATGTGGACATAAACCGCATCGGGATTGAGGTTCAATTCCTCCTGGGTCGGGATGCGGGAATATTGGACGCTTTTGGTCGAAGCAGCTTGCCGCACATCAGGAAAAATTTTTTTTGCCTCGATAAATGCCTTTTCGGACCAACTGCCTGTCATGATATAATCTGCTGAGTGCTGCACAGGATCGGTAATCAGGTTCATGGGGGCCATGGCGAATTGCAACGAAGCCCCACCTTGCAAAAACAACACGGCGTAAGCATCATCAATTCCCATGAGTTGACGCAAACGTTCTTCAGCCGAGGCGATGATGGCCATGTATTCTTTGGAACGATGGCTCATCTCCATGACCGACATGCCAGATCCCCGGTAATCGATCATTTCGTCTCTGGCCCGTTCCAATACCGGCAAGGGGAGGACGGCTGGTCCGGCACTGAAATTATACACACGTTTCATAATAAATGTCTCCTTGCATTTTTTGGTTCGGTACGGGTCATGGCCAAGTGAGGCCATCTTATGGTATGGTGAATTGTGCTGCTGGCCATTGAATGGGCTTCGCACTTCTGACAGGTTATTCCAGCCTGCTTCAGGAGGCAAGCAAGAGTGGCATGCGTGATGTCTGAAGAACGAATATTTCGTGACAAGGGAAAAAAAATCCATGCGCACCATTCTGATTGTCGATGATGACCCATTGGCCCGCTTGCACCTGGAGCGTTTTTTGATGCGCGAGGGATACTCTGTGGTCGTGGCCACCAACGGTCAGGAAGGGGTGATGCAGTTTCACAAAAAGGCTCCAGATGTCATTCTCATGGATGTCATGATGCCCGTCATGAACGGTCACGAAGCCACGCGACGGATCCGGGCAGAGACACCATCGGGTGCTGTCATGCCTCCTGTCATTTTTTTGACCGGGGTGGATGACCATGAACTGTTGGCGGAATGTCTGCGTTGTGGAGGGGATGATTTCATCTCCAAACCGTTCAACCACATCATTTTGCGGGCACGTCTGAATGCCTGGTTGCGTCGGGTGGAACTGGCTGAAAAGATTGCCATGGATCGGGAAGCCATTGAAAAAGTCATTCTTAAAATGCGCCAGGATGATCGTTTTAATCCCATCGGCATGCGTGTTTTTATGACCCCGGTTGAAAACACGACGGGTGATCTGGTCCTGGCGGCCTGTGATGCGGAAGGGATTCAGTATGTCTTGTTGGGAGATTTTACCGGACATGGGCTTTCGGCGGCTGTTTGTGGGCCAATGGTTTCGGAAATTTTTTACAGCATGATTCAAAATGGTGTTTCTTCAAGGGATATTTTAACCAAAATAAACGATAAAATTCATCAAAGACTGCCTGTGGATATGTTTTTGACGGCCTGTTTTATCGTTCTGGATCGACGGATCGGACGCATGACCATCTATAATGCTGGCATGCACCCTTTGTTTCTGTATCGAAACGATACCGTCATCGAAGGCCCGCTTTCCACCCATACGCCGCTGGGCATACTCAAGAATGTTGTCTTTGATCAAGTTGAATCGTTTCTGGACGTGCAACCAAATGACTTGATTTATCTCCATTCCGATGGCATTTATGAAACCCAATCACCCAACGGGACATTTTTTGGCACCAACAACCTCCTGACTGTTTTGTCTGGAATTGCCCTTTCCGGCCAACCTCTGGAGGCTATCCAAGAGGCATTGGAATTGTTTCGAGGAAATACACTCCAACGGGATGATATCACCCTGGTCGAATTGAAAGTCTAAACAAACCATGATCTCTCTCTGGTGAGATTGGTTGCGAGATTTTCAATCCAAATGTATTGCATCAACACGATTTGACAATTATTTCAGTTTGAATTGGACACCTTCAACCACTCTTGATTAAAATTCCATGGAAATTTCAGATCTCATCGCAAACCGCATGCAGGCTAAAGAAAAATTGTTTGTCTCCAAGACTGAATTTTACAAACTTTTGGGGGCCGCACTATGCCGACAATTGGGTGTGACCCCGCAAAGTACGACGGAATCCCTGGCCACCGCCTTGCGCACTCATTGCCAAGATCGTTTCCGTCTGGCTCAGGGAGGACGTAGCCAGTATGTTGCTTTTAATCTCCCTGACGAAACCTTTTTACTGGAAAAAGCCAAACGTTTGACCTCATTCACCGTGGCGCAACTTGCCTTGAATCTTCCCATGTCCAAAGTGCGCGTGCCTCCGGCTTTGACCCTGTTGCTGGAGCGTGGGGAGGTGGTTTGCATTGCCATCAAAAAAGATTTTTCGCCGATCTTTCAATGGAGCAAAGCCACCCAGTCCAAAGGGGCGATGCCGTCAGGAGTCCCGTCAGCCAGCCTGTCAGCCCTTGCATCAGCCAACCCTTCTGCCAGTTCTGCAGGAGGTGTCACGGATGAATTCGCCTTTAAACAAGCCTTCAAGGAGTTGGGTCAAGGACGTAATTTTGTCCCGATTCACCGCTTGCGAGCCAGTTTGGGTTGGGAAAAGAGGCGATTCGATCAACTTGTTTGGCACCTGAAGGCCAAGGAACACATTCTGCTGAACATGGGGGATCCCACCCGCCTGACGCCAGACGAGATCCGTAACTCGTTGCAGGATGACAATGGCATGCTTTATATCACGCTCAACTGGCTGGAGTCCCTCTCATGATTCCTGCGCGCATTCGACATCGTTTGCTGGAACACAACCCTTTGGCTTCGGTTGCGGCGGCGGATCCTTGGGAAAACCGTTTGACTGATGTTGAATCCATCAATCAGGGTATTTTTGACAAGGTCATGCGCCTGTTGCGTCAACTCGGTCACGCGCCCAAGGAACCGCTGGCGGCTTTGGTACTGGGTGAAGTGGGCAATGGGAAAAGTCATCTCATTGCCCGTTTGCGTCTGGCCTGTCAAAGCCAGAAGTTCACATATGCCTTTGCCTTGGTTTCCCCCCCGGAGATGGGCACGGATTCTTATCGCTATCTGTTGCGGGAAATTGCCGACAGTCTGCACCATCCGGCTGGAGGCTTGGAGAAGGTCTCTTCCTGGCAGTATCTGGCTGCCTTGATAATCGTGGAGGGCAAATTTCCCAATGCCACTCATGAGGAACGTGAACAACGGTTATGCAAAGTTCTGCGTGACATTCAGAAAGAAAACGGCAAGCCGTCGCGTTCGTGGAAAAAGGTCCGCAACAGCCTTTTTTTGGAACAAATGCCCCATTTGTTAAGTGATCTGGTGGAACTGTTGGTCTGCTGGGTAACCGGTAGGCCTGCCCAACGTCGGGAAGCCGCTGCATGGTTGCGTGGTGACGTGCGGGAAAGGGAAGTGCTGCCAGCACGATATGATCGTTCCGCCATGAGCCGTGATGCCCTGAATGATGAAGCGCGCACCATTCTGGCTTCGTTAGGTATGTTGTTGGGGCGTTTTCACCGGCCATTATTGATTTGTTTTGACCGTCTGGAAGATTTACGTCATGACAGTCAGCATCATGCCATGGATCTGATGCTCACTTTTTTGGTGGATCGGATGGATGCTGCTTTGCCAGTGGCTTTTGTCCGTGGTCAGATCTGGGTCGAGTCCTGTAGGCATAAATGGAATGGCCAGACTGTGGGACGTATGGAAAGCAACCCATTCGAGATGACCGGATGTTCCCGCGAAGAGGCCCTGGAATTGATACGGCGTCGTTTGGAAAGCGTGCTGGGTCAGGAGGGGATGAATGCACTTGCTTTTGACCCGGCGACACTCTTGGAGCAACTCAGTCAGGGACGAAACAGCCCGCGTATGGTGATCACGCTGGCCAATCGACGCTTGCAACAGATTCTGGATCTGCCTCCGGCCCAACCCATGGATCCACAGACCAGACTGGCCGCTGCATGGGAGCAGGTGATCCAAAAACTCCAGGCCAATCTGCATCTGGAACCATCCCGCCCGGAACGACTGGCGCAGTTGTTGCGGATTTATTTTTTCGGCGATATTCCCCTCCTGGCTGATCAGGATTACAGTCAGATTGAGATTGAGGAGAGATCCGACCAACCGGCACTGTTTTGGACCGTGGAGACGGTGTTTCATCATCAAGCTGTGATCAATCGAATCAAACAGGCTTTGGAGTGGCTTGACCACCATCCTGGAGGCAAAGTCATCTATGTTCGGGATGGCCGTCAGCCCATACCTTCGCCCCCGAAATGGCCAGAGACCAATCGTTGGTTGCAGATGTTGCAGAAACGCCAGGGACGCTTGTTGGTATTGACTCCAGAGCGGGTGGTTCGTTGGCATGCCATTGGGGAACTTCATGACGCCATCCGGGCAGGCGACCTCACCTGGGTGGATGAAACAGAACAAGAAAGGTTTGTACCCATGACCGCTTTGATGGAATTCATCCGGGCCAAAAAAGAGACTCCCTTCTCTTGACCCTCTGGACGTCAAGCTCATTCCAAAACCATTTTTCCATGGGTATTGATCGATGTCGCTTGACCCCTCTTCAAAGGGGGCATTGTTTCGTATACACAACAGGACGTTTCACAAACGCAACACTCAGCCCATTCAACAGCGGGCTTTCTGCTTCAAGCGGGACAAACAATTGGGCGGTGCAAAGGAACCATGCCCCTGGTGATGTTCAGGGACGAAGCGCGTGGAAGGGTTTGGGGCGAGAGTCACTGTCAATCCATTTCCCAACATTTTCAAACTGGTCTTGGCATTTGTGGAAGGTTTGACAGCTCCATTGGAACGGTGCAGGCATGGAGTGGTTGCGTCCATTCGCAATAATAAGGTTGTCTGGAAGTGCTTGGCTGTATTATTGCAATATGTCATCAGGAGATTTTGTTTCCCCCAGCCCGCGACAGGCCCAAGGGAAAGCTGGTTGCGCACTGACCGGTTATGGATTGTTTCTTGTTCCATTCGAATTGCTTCGGAAACATTTTTATCAGCCAATCAACCTCTTGGGATGAAATCATGAAAATTTTTCAATCAGTGAGCCATACCATTTTGATCGGATTGTTGCTGTTTGGATTGGTACTGATTTCCACCTCTTATTTGTTCTCTTTGGAAACGCGCAAAATCCATCAACAGGCCATGGCAGATCACAGTTTTTTGAGCCTTCTGAATACGGTTCTGGAAGTGCGCCGCTTTGAAAAAAATTATTTTATTTACCATGAAAAGAACTACCTGGAAAATGTATTGAATTATCTGGACCAGGCCGAACTGCAATTGCGCAGATTTCGCACGGCTTTTCTGGCGCGACCGGACGGAGAGAAGATGCTCAAAGAGATTTCTGTTGTGTTGACAGAGTATCGGGAAAAATTTCTTTACTATACAACCTTGCCCCCTCAGGATGCAAAACAGAGTCAAGAGGTGGAACTGTCGTTGCATCTATTGGGCAAAAAATTGATCACCCAGGCAGAAAATTTGGCTGCTGACACTGAAGACAATATCTCGGCCATTTTGCAGAACACTCTGAATGCCATATTAATCAGTAATATTGGTTTTATTATAACTTTGATTTTTTTGGGAATATTTTTTGTGCGTAAAACCGTTCATCCTTTAAGCTGTATTCAGGATGGGTTGACCAATATCATGGCAGGTCGTCAAAAGCAACTGGCGACACCCTGTCTTGAGCAGGAGTTTGTGGCATTGACGCGGATGATCAATATGACATTGAACCATCTCATGCATAACAAGGAAGAGCGTTCACGCAGGGCGCAACAGGCGTTTACGGATGCCATGTTATTACGTTTGGTCAAGACTCTCGGACAGCCCATGGCCAATATTTCCACGGCAAGTCAGATTTTGATGGAGGACGATTTACAGACCTTATCCACGTTGCAGCAGGAGATGCTTATGCAGATCCGACAGCAAGCCGAACAGGGCAGACGATTATTGACTGCGGTTCAGGAGTATGCCACGCCGACCGAAGAACCGACCCGGCAGATTCATCTGGCTCAAATGATACATCAGATTGTGGAAACGCTCCAAGCCGACCTGGTGATGGAAATCCCGGATGATTTAATTGTGATTGGCAACCCATACACCCTGGAGCGGGGTTTGAATGATTTGATCACCCTTTCTGTGCAATCCACGCCCGGAGCCAACAGAATTCCCATCAAAGGGTGCCGACGCCAGCAGGATGAAATGCGCGAAGTTATGAAATGCTCTTCATTGCGTCCTTTGGTTTGGTTGCCTGTTGAATGCAATGCTGTGACGGAAATATCGTTGCCCATTGCAGGAGAAATGCTTTCCACGGATTCGGATCAACTCATTCAGGATGTCTCTTCTTTGTGTGTTCTCCAGGAGGACGGCACTCCAGGCATCAGTTTGCTGCCGGTGATTATTCGTCATCATGGTGGGGCTTTACTGGCTGAAGTTGTTGATGATTCCATTTTTTTGTTCCGTCTGTGGTTGCCTGACGTTTCAACCGGCATGCATGGTATGGAGCAATCGGCTAAAACGTTTCATTGCGATGGCTGATCCAATCCGCATTTTGTTGGTGGACCGGGATAAAGTGGCGTTACAGAACCTTGAACACATTTTGCTCAAGGAGGGCTGTATGATCACCAAGACTCCAGGTGGTCAAGCTGCGCTGAAATATCTGCATGCCAGACCTGGGGAAACGTGTCTGTTTGATGTCATTCTGGCTGACATGACACTGGATCCTTTGGATGAAGCTCATTTTCTTCGTCAGTGCCAGAGGTTGCAACCAGCCACTGAATTGATTCTCCTTTCTGACAAGATTTCTGTCACCTCGGTAGTCGATGCCATTCGGCAAGGGGCCTTTTATTATTTGATCAAACCTGTCCGGCCAAATGAATTGCGGCAGACACTTCTGTTGGCGGCCAAGAACAGTCATCACAAACAAATACAACAAGGGATCAGGCAGGAGTTGGACGCCAGTAGGGTCCAGTTACCTCTGATCACCCGCCATCCGGGCATGTTGCGTCTGTTGGAGCAGGCAAGACGTGCAGCCAGGATGGATTTGCCCATCATGATCACGGGTGAAACCGGAACAGGAAAGGAGCTTTTGGCTCGATTTCTTCATGATGCAAGTAATCGAGCCAATAAACCGTTTGTGGCAGTCAATTGTGGGGCATTCAATGAAGAACTGTTGGCCAATGAATTGTTTGGTCATGGTCGGGAGGCCTATACCGGGGCTGTGCGCGACCGCAAAGGTTTGGTAGAGACGGCGCATGGTGGTACGCTGTTTCTGGATGAGGTTACTGAGATGTCTTTGAGCATGCAGGTCAAATTGTTGAGGGTGATTCAGGAGAAGGAGTTGCGGCGACTGGGTGTCACCACGACTGTGACAATAGATGTGCGTTTTTTGGCTGCCACGAATCGTCCGATCCAACTGGAGGTGGAAGCCGGACGTTTTCGTCGTGATCTCTATTATCGCCTGAATGTCATTGATTTATCTTTGCCACCCCTGGCTGACCGGGAGGGGGACATTCCGGTATTGGTGCAACATTTTTTGAAAAAGTATACCAAAGGCATCAACAATCAGGTAACAGGCATCACCAAGGCAGCTCTTGATCTCTTGAGTACCTATTCCTATCCTGGCAATGTCCGTGAATTGGAAAACATTGTACAACGGGCAGTAGCCTTTGCCACGGGTACTGAGGTGACTGTGGAAGATCTTCCAGATTACTTTACGCAGCAAACAAGGCCAAGATTTCAACAACGCGACAATCGATTGCTTTCTTTGTCGGAGATGGAAGCCCAATACATTCTCCATGTTTGTGAAGAGGTGAATGGTAATCAAACCTTGGCTGCCAAAATTCTTGGATTGGATCGTGTTTCCCTCTGGCGACGCCTGAAAAAAATTCAGACCCTTTCAGATGATTTAAACAAACGTAACTGCCCAGGTACCCCCGCAGAATCAAGCAGTGCGTAGGCGTTGGATCAAGGAATTCGGATCCTGCATAAGGGTGTGGATGATGTCCCAACCTTGCTTCTTGGCTGTCGAGATGAGGCTTCGAATAACGGCGAAATCTTCCGCTCCCTGTTGAGATCGGAATCCGCCTGAAATTTTCTGACGAAGCTTCATCATGCGTCCATCCTGTTCAGCCTGATTGTTGGTGAAAGGCACGGACG
>JAMOBH010000111.1:0-15544 GCA_039908085.1 Magnetococcus sp. YQC-5 | reverse complement strand
TCCATTTCCATGCGCGATCTCGCTGTCGCCACCCACCTGTGATTATCTTTCATCATCGGGGGCGTCGCAAGTCGCGACATGACCGTTAGTAGGAAAGCCTAGAACACGGGTGTCGCTCTCTTTGGCATAGCCCCACACCAAACCACCATCAATTCTTCTCCTTGTTTTGACCCATTTTAAAAGCTTTAAGCATTTTGCAACGCGGTTCTGGTCTATTTGTGCCCATTTTCCTTTTTCAACTCTAAAACAAAACTCTAATATTTCACCAACAGAAACAAAATAACGGTTTTTTTCATAGATATATTGCTCTATCAATGTCGCCCATTCGTCACGCTCCAGTCTTTCATCCTGTTCGATGGCAGCGATATCCTCCAACTCTGGGGAGAGATACCAATTTTCCCCAGCGTGGTATGCGACAACGGCCTCGGCGAGCAACTGATCCCTGGCGTCAGCCAGTCCAATGCGGTCAATCTGAGTACATACGACTGGCCAGAACCTCCTCGCTCCTGTGATGTCTTTCAGGTATCCATTTCCACCAGGGTTGACGCTCCCTGCGAAAACGCACCCACGAGGATGAATTTCCGCTGTCCTTGCGTAGGGTTCACGGAATTTGTCATCTTGCGTTGTGATAAATTGTTTTACTGAACTGATTTCACTTCTATTTAAGGTGTCAAGTTCTGCATGTTCAAGAATCCAGACCCCTTGTAATTGGATGGCAGCATCTTTGTTCTTAATGTCTGGCAGATAATCACAAAACCATTTCTTTCCTGCAATTGTTCTAAAAACGGTTGATTTGCCAATGCCTTGTTTCCCCTCCAAAATCAGGACAGAATCTACTTTGCATCCTGGCTCGAATGCCCTGGCCACCGCACTGATCAACCATTTCCTGCCAACCGCACTCGAATATTCATTGTCTGCGGCACCCACAAAATCAGCCAACCAGTGATCAAGTCGCTTGATCCTGTCCCACTTCAAAGAAGAGAGAAAATCGCGCACTGGATGGAATGGGTTTTGAAATGCTACCTCACGAATTGCTTCAAATGTGAGATTTGACGAAACGTTTATTCTCCGCATTTGCATCCACACTGCTGCTCTTGTCATGTCAACATCATGCAGTCTATCAGGCTTCCATCTATCATCTGCCCATGGTGGTGCGGAGATTATTTCAATATCCCCGGAAAATTCATTAAACCCAAAAACGCCTTGCCATTCAGGGGCATTACGCAATGCAATCAACACATTCGCCATGTTAGCTGTGGGGCCGGATCTTGTTCTCATTATTTGGCTCTCCCATATGTTTGAGTTTTTGATATGATTATTATTAATTGATTGACTGACTTTTCCCGCATTTGCCAGTACGGATCGAACCATCTCCAGGGTCCAACCATTGGGCAGAGGATCGGCAAGATCCCAATTTGCCTGGAAAATCTCTGGGACATGGACTATGCGGATTTCGCTTGCTTTGCACGCCAGAGATTTCACTTTTTCGGCGTATTTGCGGCCAGCTGCATCATTGTCCGGCCAGATGACCACGTACCTTCCGGCCATGTGTGACCAGTCACTGGAATCTGCGGCATTGCTGCCACCGGATGAGGTAGTGACCACATATTCCTGAAAAATCTTTACTGCGGCGTCAGCGGTCTTTTCGCCTTCAACGATGAGTATCGGCGCATCCGGGCGTGAAAGAATGTCGTATAGGCGATAAAGTGGTCGTGGCGCGGGGGCTTGCTTCCAATCCCAGTCCTCCGCACCTGTTTTTTCGTTGCGACACCAGGACAAAGGCAGGATAATTTTTCTGTCTGGAAGATCAAAACGATACCGATATTCAACCAGTTGGCCGATGTCGTTTCGGTATTCCCACATCCCAGTGCAAACCCCCAAGGTCCGATGCCTTTGCAGGGGTGGTGGGGCATGGTCTGGAACTGGAAGGCCAGCGATGATTGTGCGCTTTTGTTCGCTTGATTTTGGATGGATGGCAGGTGCATGTCTGTATCTGTTCCCATCCAGCTCATCAACCGCATCATTGAACCCGCACCCACGGATTGCTTGGACGAAGGCAATGACGTCGCCGCCTTTCCCGCAGCCAAAACAATTCCAAAGCCCCTTGTTTGGGTCCACCTTGAAGGACGGTGTTCTCTCGTTATGGAACGGGCAACATCCTTCCCATTCATGGCCGACTTTTTTGAGTGCCACATGCTCACCTATTATGGCAAGAATGTCGGCGTTATTCTTTACATCATCGATGTTGGTTGTTTGACGATTTTGATAGCTTGCTGAATTATGTTTTATGGTGCTATTGGGTTGGACCGTCGATTGCGTCAATTGACGTCGCTCTTTGTCCACGGTCGGCGTGGACATTTGTCCACGGTCAGTGCCCTGTCCACGGTCTTTGTCCACGTTTTGTCCACGCTCAGTGCCTTGTCCACGCTCTTTGTCCACGGTCGGCGTGGACATTTGTCCACGGTCAGTGCCCTGTCCACGGTCTTTGTCCACGTTTTGTCCACGGTCAGTGCCCTGTCCACGGTCTTTGTCCACGGTCGGCATGAATTTGAGTTTCCTTCGCGCTCTTTCGCATAGTGCCTTGCGTCCCAATCCATCAGCCTCTTCTGGGAATGCCAGTCTATATGCCTCACTGGCATTCCCCCTGCGCCGGTACTCCAAAAGGAATATATGCTCCTGCTCGTGGATATCCTTCATGCCAATTCGTTCCTCAATTGGTGATACATCCATTGCAAACCTCCTGAGCAAACCTCAATCTCCTTCAAATCACTTCTGGAAAGACTGGTGTGACGATGGCGTTTGGATTTACTCTGGACCAAACAGCATGAAACGCTGCATTGAACGCTCGTTTGAACTCATCACCGCTTTTCCTGGCCAAGCTGATCATGTCGTTGTGCCGTTTCTCGCCGTTTCGGTAAGTTTTCCCGTCATCGGCCATCATGTAGAGGAAATCGTGGACATCCAATTGGGCTTTAAAATCAGCCAGTGCCGGGTCTTCAGGCATCACATCTGCTTCTGGTTCAGCAGAGAGCATGGCAGGGGCGATGTCAGTGACAATGCCGCCCTCCACCCAAAAGGTAGAATCAAACAGCGTGACCACCGCCTCGGCATAGTCCCGTTTGGCGGTCATGGCGATGAGGGCACTGATTTCCGTGGAGCGCAGCATGTTGACCAGTCCCATGCGTCCGTTTGCATCCAAGACGTCGGCGTCATCGATGAGCAGAAGCGGAGGGGTCTCCAGGATGGCCATCATCACCTGCATGGTCACTCGACACCGGTACTGTTCTGCCCTGGAACAAATGATGAGGGGGCGGCCCGCATAAAAGAGATCCCCGTCCGCGCCCAGTGAGATCGGTCCCCATTGGGCGATGTCAGAGAGTGCCGCGCATCGGGCGTTTAAACCGGACAAGGCTTTGTCCATCTTGGATTGGCGCAGGCCCCCTGGCGCGGTCACTTTTTTGATCACCCCGAACTGCCGGGCGTCCTCGGCGTACCGGTCCGCATTGACTTTGATTTCCCATGCCCGCAATCTGATCTCGGCCCGGCTCAAGTCCTGGCGCAAGGTGACGAGTCTCTCTGCGGGAATGCCACCGCTTTTGGCCTGGATTGCGGCGAGTCGGGATTTTGCTGCGGTGATTTCCTCCACTTGGCGTTTGGCGGCGTTGATTTTTGCCTCGACCGTTTTGATGGCCTGTTGGCGGTTGTTCAAATCTTGGTTAAGATCTCCCTGAATGATGAGCCGCCTGTCAGCCACATGTTTGACGTGGGCTGCAACAGTGGCATTGGCTTTCTCGATCCCCTGGCGCAGGGCGGCGATTTGCTTGTTGATCGTATCGAGCCGAGCCTGATCCAATTGGGTGCCAGCCGGTTTGTTCAGATGATACCGATGCTGCCCGTGAGTTGAGCCACCATCAATGATGAACACGGGCTGCTCACACCACGGACAGGCACCATTGATCCTGGGCACACCGGATTGCATCGCCGTCATTTCGTTTTGCAGATCGGTGAGCTGCCGGGTGTCCACCTCCAATGCATTCCTGGTTTCGGTGATGGCTGGAGGTTCCTGCTGGAGATTCAGCAACGCCTGTTGGGCATCGGCGATCTCCGATGCATAGGACGAACGCGCAGAAGCCAACTCTTTTTCCAGCCCAGCCATATCCGGCATGGGTGCGCCAGCGAGTGTCTCCACCCGGACGGTTTCGGCGGCATCCACCGCTTGGTTGGCAATGGCGTGATCGACTGATTGTTTCGCCATTTGGATGTTTTGTTGGAGCGTCTCCTGTGTGGCGGTTGACAGATCCGGCTCCCACCCTGCCGGGGTATAGGTTTTGGCTTTCTCCTCACCATATGTCTCACGGGTAGTGGCCTTCCAACTACCGGTGGCCTCGGTCATGGCTTTTGATGCTCCGGTGTGGGCGGCATCAAATCCATTATTGGTGATGACCTGCCAAGCCCAATCAACAATCGCCGGATCAAGCTGTTCAATGGCCACGGCTTGATCCAAGTCGGAACGGGTGATCTCGGTGGTGGTGCTTGGATCCAGAACGGCTGCATCCATCATCATTTTGAGTCGTTCCACCTGGGGGGTTGCCATCCAGTCGATCAACCCCAATGCCATGCGGGAGGGTGCTGGATCAAATGGCCCATTTCCTTTGGCTCCGTTGGATGGCCAGACCACCCGGCGACTGCCATTTGTTCCGGCCAGAGTCGCCGATCCGGTTTTGCCACGCACCATCAGGCCGGAGTCTTTTTTCAGGAGCGACTCTTTGCCATCCTTCAAGATTGGGATGATCGTGTCTGAACGGGAACAAGCAGCGATGGCTCGCAGGATCGTGGTCTTGCTTGCTCCATTGGCCCCGGCCACTAAAGTCAGGCCGGGATAGAGGTCCAGGGTGGCGGCTGTGATCCCACCAAAGTTTTCAATCGAAAGGGTCAGTGTCTCATCCATGGTTCAGGTCTCCGTCAAAACAGGTTGGGGGAGGTGGGATCTGCTGGTTGGGCAGCAGGTCTGGTTTGTGCTGCTGATCCCCTCCGTGGTGGCGGAGTCACGGCTGGTGCAGATGCCGCAGGACGTTGGGCGGGTTGTGCCGTTTGGGTGGCGGTTGGTTGCATAGTGGTTTGGGCTGGTGGCAAATGCGCCAGAGTGGCGGTCGTGGCCAAGGGGGGCGTCGTTTGGGTGACAGGGGCCTGCGTTGTTGTTGCCTGGGACTGGAATTCCACAGGCTGTTCAGGCTCTTGGGCAGGAACGGTATCAAACCCACAGGCCAGGGCGTCCTCCGATGCGTTCTCGGATTCAAAGCCAAGCTCTTCCGGTATGGCTTCCTCCCAGGTTTGCGGATCATGCTCTCTGGCGATTTCTTCGTCCGCTCTGGCGGCGATTGCCTGGAATTCCTGCGTGAATGGTCTGAGTTGCTCCCGGTCGCTTTGACTCCAGAGTTTCCAATGTTCGCGGAAAACAATCGATCCCCTGGATGCTATCCTTCTGGCTTCATCCAACACGTCACGCTGAC
This sequence comes from Magnetococcus sp. YQC-5, assembly GCA_039908085.1. Lineage (GTDB taxonomy): Bacteria > Pseudomonadota > Magnetococcia > Magnetococcales > Magnetaquicoccaceae > Magnetaquiglobus. The sequence goes on along the minus strand of JAMOBH010000111.1, from coordinate 10,034 downwards.
CACCGTCCAGCCATTGTTTGACAGCAGCACCAGTGGCCTCGGTGACGTGTTCGCCCGGCTTGATGAGTTCGATCAGTCCAGCCGGAGCCTTGACGGCAGGGATATGGGGATCGACAAAAAAACGGTCGCTCAGATTTTGAAACATCGGCTTGTGGTCAGGGCCGAAAAGAATTGAAATCATCATTTCATAAATGAGGCCCTTCTCCATGATCGGTGCCAAGCCGGAAGAGAGGATTTTCATGTCACGACCTGATCCGGTTTGCACCACGCCCATTTTGGCCCGCAGACAAAAAATGACATGACACTTGGCGCGCAAGGCCACATTAACCAGACGTTTCAACGCCATTTTCGGTTTGGCCCACTTGGCCAGTCCGTTGGCGGTGTTCTTGTCCGCCTCGTCCAAAACCCCGCCTTCTCCCTGCCAAACATGAGAAAAACTGTCGATCAGAATGGCGTCATAACCAGCCTGTTCCACCTGCCGGATCACCTCGATATATCTTTGCGTGGTGAAATCGGGTTGAAAATCCACAAAATCCCACTGTCCACCCACCGCACCGGCATAAAACAGGGAACGGCGATTTTCGGTATCAATGACGCAGATTTTTCCGGCCTCTCCAACCAGCCCCCGCGCAAATCGCAACGCGGAATAAGTCTTGCCAGAGGCCGATGGACCCCAGAACATGAAGAGTCCTGGAATTTGCTTGCGAACTGCCCGTTCGATGATAAAAATTTTATTCATGTTCGTTACTCCATTCCGTAAAGAGGAAATTCCTCGTCAAAAAACGCTCTGGCTGGTTGGCAGTCATACCAAGGCTGATCCGGCCCCAAAGTCCCCATGAACGCATGCCATGTTTCCATTGCGCGTTTGACTTTCTTCTGCGCCGTGTCCCATAGCACCGATCTGGACATCTGGGTGGATGCCTTGATTTCCCGGATTACGACGTTGGTAGCCGGTCCTGTCTCGACAAAAACAAAAAACATCTGTGGCTGTCGTTTGGATTGGGCGAAACTATCCAGACTTGCTCGTAATGGTTCGACGCCCTCTCCAAACAACAGACCATCGCGAATCAGGTTTTTGGCTTGGGAAAAAGCATCCATATAAACAAGGGCCTGAAGGTGATACATGCGATTGATGACTGCTTTTGCGATTGCTTCGTCAATGGGCGCATCCATCGAATTACTGAATGATTTCAGATCGACAATTGCCTGCGGCTTCAGGTAATCGAATCTGGCTTTCATCGGAATTCCGGCATCACTGGTCCAAAACACCGAAACCTCCGGAATGCCAGCCGTGAAGGCATCACGAACCGCTTTGTTTGCCTCAACCGCTTTCAGGATGCGCTCGCATTGATCGACAACCTCATTTTTCACGACCTGCTTACGATTTTTGGCAACCATGGTATCGAAATTCCGCATAATGACCGGCCACAGAACGGTATCGGGATCCACGTCCAGAATGCGATCTGCCATCTCCTCCAGGGTGCCGGATTTTTTCAGGCCAAGTCTTCCGCATTGGTCCTGGAGTGCCTTGCCTCCTTGCAAACAGCCAGGAAAATCTTCAATTTTGGGGACCACCATGTATTCGTTGAAAAAGGCCCCTTTGCCTTCGAGAATCATTTTGTGAATAGCCTTGCCGAGTTCCTTGGCCGGAGTTGCGTGATCCTCGCGATCCGGGCCAAAAAAACGCGCCCAGTAGGTCAACGGGGATGCCAGTAACGCTTTGATACCACTGGTGGAGAGGGATTGTTCCGCGAGATAATCATCGTGCGGCATGCCCAGGTAGACGCCTCGTTCGATCAGGTTCACAGTGGGCACTCCTCGACATGCAGAACTTCAGGGGGTGGCATGCTGACCGGCAACTCTTCAGGCAACGGACAATCCGTCCCATCCAGATCCAGTTCCCCCTGAATCGGGCCGGTTTCCATGGGGGATCCCAGTTGCAAAAACCCCTCGGTGTGCAGAAGCAGGAACGCCACCTCGCCACCCGCTGCGGCCATACCCATGGCGGTGCAGGCTTCTGGAGACCGTTGGCAAGTGATCGTCATCTGGATTTCGTCCTTGATGGTCACCTGCTTCATAACCCCTTTGACGATCCGGCGACCACGCGAGGCCATCAATTCAATGGCTTGGCTTGCCAGATTGGCGCACCCTGCGGCCACTACTGAATAGACATCCGACTGTTGATTGGGCGTCATGGCAGCCCAGTGGCGGGGGAGCGTCTTGATCTGCTCCATAAGCAGCTTGGCCATATCCCCGGCCATTTTTTCTTCCGCCAATCGGGCTTCTTCATCCCAGGGTTGGATCTCCTCTTCGATCACTTGGCCAATACCCATCATTGGGACATCAGGTTCTGTTTGCTCCAACACCGAAGCTGGGGTGTCGGTTTCTGGGGTGTCATTTTTTGACTTTCTTCGTGCCATATTTTTGCTCCTTACGGTTCGGGAATGAATTCAAAATCTGCCCCACATAAATGCGGTCTTGGTCATGAAAGATTGCTTTCAAACTTGATGAAAATTTCATCGTTTGTCACTCATTGAACCTTTCAACCCACCTTCACCATGACAAAACAACCGCCTTCAAGGCACTGCCAACCTATTGATATTGTTTGATTGAGTGGGTTGAACCCTTCAAGACACTCATCCGCAGGTTTAGTGAATTGTATTTCTTAACTTATTAAGCACAGCCAACCCATCCAGAGCATGGCGCAAAAAACCTTCAATGCAATATCAACCCATTGATATTGCTTGATTGATTGAGATGGACTTTTCGAAGCACCAGATTTTTTTAAGCATCTTGTTGAAATAATTTAGCAATTCAGCAAAATTCGGCGATTCCAAGGCTTCCGGAACAGATCGAACCGTATTGGCAATGCCGAGTCAGTCATTGAACCCTTCAACCCCCCCAGAGCATGCTCAAAGACTGCCTTCAAGGGTATTCGTAACCAATTGATATTGCTTGATCGAAGGGGGTTGAACCCTTCAAGGCACTGTTTTTTGGCAAGAATTTTGCTTGTGGAATTTTTCTTAGTAAATTCAGCAAGATCATGGAATCTGCGTTGATCAAGCCAGTCAGAATCGTGATGGGAAAACAGGGTCGCACCTTGAACCCTTCACCCCCCCAAAGCATATTGCAAGGACCGCCTTCAAAGCACTTCCAACTCATTGATATTACTTGATCGAATGGGGTGAACCCTTCAAGACACCACTGTGATTGTGTGGATTTTGCATTATCTTCCTACGCAATTCGGAAAGATCTGGTGGTTCCAAGGGTGCCAAACCGAATACAGCGGCTGACTTGGCTGGCAATCCCCATTTGTTTCGAGGGTCTGTTACCAGAACCGTATGAGCAACTCCATCTTTCCAGACATCCGTTTGGGAAACGATTAGATCCGACAAACATATCAATTCTTGAAGTAACTTTGGTTGAACGATATCTGGAACCAGACAATCACATTGACTCAGTCGATTAAATTCAGGCTTGAGGGGTACTGTGAACCAAACTGAGATGCCGCGTTTGGTGACTCGGAAGATTTGTCGAAGCATGCCAATCAGCATAGCATAACATAATTTTTGTAATGCTAAATTATCTTCTTTTCCGGCCACCACGGCTGCACCTTGGCTGTACCAATCCAGCAACACTGACAACCCATAAAGCCCGTGAACAAAAACGGTATCTACGCCATCCATGGGATTCCGACCACCAAGCTCCTGACAGACAGACGCGTGGTGATGTTTACTAAAATGCATGTCACTACTTAAATCCGGGTTGGTGCCACCAATGATGGCCGCTATGCTCACTAAACTGGCCCAGTCACCCCCCCTGAAATAACTGCCCCTGAAATTTTGGAGAAACAAATTTCCATAACAAACATCCACAAGTGCAGACTTTTCAGGGTCAAGACTCTCTATCAGACATCCCAGATCTTGTGTCGGGTCTGCAAAGATGATCCCCTTGACCCCCATCTGGCATGCCACAGATGATTTTTTGTTAACAAAAGTGAATTGATTCATGACGAAACCCAATGTCAAATACAAAGATCGAAAAAAGGCCAAGCTGTCATGAACGTGTGTTTATAAAATCGCCATCCGTCCTGTGACGGGTTGGCAATATCCGGTGGCAACCGGTACGGATGCGCATCCGAGTCAATTATTATTTCGGCTTAATTGCCCGATTGATGAAACGTGCAAGGCGATAGGCATGGGAGGGATTCAAACAGGGAAGGAATGAACAAACATCTTGACTTACATGAAAATGATTTTTGAACGGTATCTACGCCTGCAATTCACTGATTCCAGCGTAATTTTTCGATTCCACCCAGACGTAGTCTGGCTGGCATGATCATGGAGCCAATGGCCTGGGCGAGATTTTCGGAAAGAGGTTTTCCCTCTACCTCATGCCCTTTGAGCCACTCCACGACTTCCGCTTTGCGGACGGTAGGTTCGTTGCCATCAGCCCAGAACTTCTCCACAGCTTGGTTGATCAGATGGAGATACTCCGTCGGGGCGTTCCGCAAGGCGGGACGGTTGGCCTGCCAACGGCTTGCAAGTGTTTCCGAAGAAGCGAGCAATGATGGATCCGGCCAGAGATGCCGCAGGATGAATTCAGGAACTCCCGTGTCGATATATTGCCCCTGACCAACAATAGTCAGCACGCCTTCCCGCCAGTCCATATCTCCAGGCATCCAGTGTTCTGCCGCCACCAGAACCGGATTGACCCCGTGCATCTCCCATGCATCATCACGATTGACGGCTCTCCATTGCTGCCGAATTTTCTGATTGGAAAATCTTCCCTTGGCGGTGATATCACCTCTCAATAATGCTTTGCGCAAATCCTCCCATGACTTTTCTTCAGCCTTTGCCCTGATGGCTTCCGGGCTTTGACATCCAAACGAGAACACGTCATCTCCACAGGTACTTTTCGCAGCTTCCTGTTTGAAAATCTGAATCTGCTCTGTGGTTGGGCCTGCATAGCTGTCAAAAGCGATCCAGAATACTGCACGTTTCAGAGGGATCAACCGGTCTGAATAATTGTTGTGCGATGATGGCATATTCAATCCTTTTTGCTATTTGATTAGTTTGATTAGTTTGATTATTGACTGGACATCAATTCTCGTCAATTGCATCGACTGCCTTGAACCTTTCAAGGCACGATTTTACGCTAATACAATATGTTAGGAATGGGTTGAAGGCGGTTTTATCGGTTTTTTTGCACTGCCTTCAAGGGTTCCAATGTTTCACTCGCTCCCCAATTGGTGGATCATGAATGCATGATCAACCCATCATAGGAAAATGCGATGACAAACACCACCGATCCCGATTCCATGAGCACTGAAGCCCGTTTGACCGAGGTGGCCACCATCCTCGCCACCGGATATCGCCGACATCTGGAAAAGAAAAAAATGGAGAAAATTCCAGTTGATAAGTCACCCAACCAATGCCCTTATGGTCGAAAACCAACCAAAGGAGAAAGGGCATGAACATTGATGTGATCAAACAGGTGGCGGCCTTGTCGGGGATGCCAACCGCTGACCTGAAGAAAAAATGGACGGATTTGCATCCCAAAACAGATCCGCCCCCCTTCAACCGGGTGTTCCTGGTGAGACGGCTGGCGCACCGCATTCAGGAACTGTCGCACGGCGGGTTGATGGAGAAAACCGATAAACGGCTGGACCGACTGGCCAACGAGGAGGATGGGCTGCAAGAAAAACGACGGTTGCCTGGAGAACAGCTTTTGCCAGGAACCCAGCTAATCCGGGACTGGAAAGGGGTGGAGCATTGCTGCACTGTCCTTGAAAAAGGTTTTGAATACCAAGGACGAAAATTTGGAAGTTTATCCGCAGTGGCGACCGCCATTACCGGCACCAAATGGAACGGATTGGTCTTTTTTGGCATGAAAAAGCAAGGGGTAAGAGCATGATCGCCAACGGACAAAAAGCATCACAAAAGCCTGTTAATTCAAAGCAACCAATCATGCAAAAAATACGCTGTTCGGTCTATACTCGCAAGTCCACTGAAGAAGGACTCAATATGGAATTCAACAGCCTTGATGCACAACGTGAGTCATGCGAAGCCTATATCGCCAGTCAAAAATCAGAAGGTTGGTTTCTGGTTCCAGATCGCTACGACGATGGGGGGTTCTCAGGTGGCAACACGGAACGACCTGCTTTGAAGCGGCTCATGACCGACATCGAGGCGGGCAAGGTCAACGTGGTGGTGGTCTACAAGATCGACCGTCTGACCCGCTCCTTGATGGATTTCGGCAAGCTGGTGGAAGTGTTTGATCGGCACGCTGTCACCTTCGTATCGGTCACGCAGTCCTTTAACACCACCACCTCCATGGGGCGGTTGACACTCAATATTTTGCTTTCTTTCTCGCAGTTTGAGCGCGAAATTTCTGCTGAACGGATCCGAGACAAATTTGCAGCTTCCAAACGCAAGGGGATGTGGATGGGGGGACATCCACCTCTGGGGTATGTTGTGCGAGAACGGAAGTTGGTGATAGAAGCTTCCGAGGCAGAGACAGTGAAAAATCTCTTTAGCCGGTTTGCGGAAACCGGTTCCGTCACCCAATTAGTCCAAGAGTTGGGTGAGAAAGCCGCAGTCGGAAAGTACGGCAGGCCTTTTGACAAGGGTGCCATCTATCGCATCCTAAGTCATCACGTCTATGTCGGCGAAATTGCTTACCACGGCGAAATCTACGTCGGCGAACACCAGGGGATCATCAACCGGGAGATCTGGGATCAAGTTCATGGCATTCTTGCAAGCAACAACCGCCAGAAGGAGGGATCGATCCGGGTGCAGACCTCCGCACCGTTGAAAGGGATCATCCGGTGCCGCCACTGTGACCGTGCCATGAAGCCTTCGTTCACCCGCAAAGAAGGACGGATGTACCGGTATTACACCTGTCAGGCGGCAGAAAAAAATGGTGCCAACGCTTCCTGTCCACTACGCACTGTCGCCGCCGGGGAAATCGAGGCAGTGGTGATCCAACAGATACGTAGCATGTTGAAATCGCCGGAGATGATTGTCAAGAGTTGGCAAATAGGCAATGAAGAAGACAGTGGGATCAAGGAGCGGGATGTGGCCGATGCACTGCGTCGACTTGATCCAGTTTGGGAGGAGTTGTTCCCGGTGGAACAGCAACGCCTGGTGCAGCTTCTCATCGAAAAGGTGGAGGTAGGCAAAGGGGATGTGCAGGTGCATCTGCGCTCGGAGGGGCTTGATACCCTGGCCAGGGAACTGAGGGATATCGGGAATAGCAGGGAGGTGGCAGCATGAAATCAGAAATCAGCAGAGACGGAAAAACCATCGTGGTCACCATCCCCATGGTGGTGAAGAAAAGAGGTGGACGTAAGTTGATCATTGCCCCACCAGGGATGGAGGATGTCCCACTACGGGATGAAACGTTGGCGAAACTCGTGGCACGTGCGCACAAATGGCTGAAAATGCTGGAAAGCGGCAAGTTTCCATCTATCCGGGCACTTGCCGAGCAAGAAAAAATCGGTGAATCCTATATGGCAAAAGTGCTGCGGTTGACCTTTCTGGCCCCAGATATCATTGAGCGTATTTTGGATGGATGTCAACCGGATGCGATGAGTTGGAGGGAATTGACAAAACCTTTTCCTATGTTGTGGAGTGAGCAGCGGAAAAAATGGGGGATTGAAGAACCGGTGTGATGTCAATTGCCCTGATCCCATTACTGCTGGGCGATATGGAATTTTCCATGTGTAAGCGTCGCGACTAAAATACGATACCAATCATAGCACACCCAATCCTCCAGCCGAAAAAAGGCGGGGTCAAAACGGCGCATTCTGTTCTGCCCACTGCGCCGTCCCCCTCTGTGCCATCCAGCCAAGTTGACCAATGATACCAGACGAACCAACCGGCGCGAACGTGTGGCCACAGGGGACGAAAGGTGTGACAGTCGGAGCGTCCCAGCGATCCGCATGCCCGCCTATTTTGGTTAGGCCAACCACGCTACGAACAAAAATGAATACTTTCTACATCACATTGCATAACTTCAAACCAAAAATGTCATTGCTTTGAGAGAAAAAATAAGCTTTTGTGATGCCTTTGCATCAAAAATTTAAGCGGCATATAAGCATCCACACGTTCGACCTCCCTCAGCCATGCTCCGGCCAAGGAACAATAAAGATACCACCCGAACCGAACGGCGCAAAAGGCGTCCAGTACGTCAACTCCATCCAAAAAAATCAGCATCAAACCTTTATCTGTTTTCACACAAAAGCAGATCTTAAAAATATTTTTTGAATGACATATCATCCAGTCGGACTCAAGTTCCCCCGTTTTTCGGTTTCTCACCAACCATCTTTAGCGTCGAACAAGGACTACTTTAGAAAATGCTGTTAAACTTTGAAATTACGACATATTTAGTGAGTCCGACTCAGTCGGACTCACTTGGACCGAGTCCGACTCTTTTGGAGAAGAGTGGCAGACGGAGAAAAAAAAGTCACTTTTCAACTCCCGTTGGTCTGACTCTGTACCAAGTTCGTTTTCGAACCGTGCCTGCTAACCGTTGGAAACATTGGACTTTTTTGAAACAAAAAAACCGTCCTGGGGCGGGACGGTTGTTTCGAGAAAACTTTTTGATAACTTTATGGTGGACCGATAGATACGCATTTCGAAAAATTCTCTGTGGCGGAATGTAACGAGCAAATGACGGGTTAGAGAATAAGTTCGAGGGTGTCATTGGTAGCCAATTGATGCAGTATATGCCAATCGTGTTGATCTACAAAGGCTTTTTTGTGGCGCATCGGAATTTCTCCTCTGCGCCAATGGATACCGCTGGACCCGCATTTCGAATTCCGCTTGGTTGGCAATGACAATTGATGCAAACTTTTCTACACGTTTTTGGAGAATGGAGAAATTTGGAGGGTATTTTTCCAATCAATGCCGGTCGGCGAATACCTCCTCCAGGGAGTTGGCGAACAGGAGCTTTTTACTCCATTTCCCAATGAGTTCTCTATCCGCACCAGTGACTTTTTCGGTTACTGAGTCCGCAATCTGTCCAAACTTGCAACCAAGCAAGTCAATCAACATGGCAGCCGCTTCTTCTTTCCGCCCCCGTTCTTCCCCAATCCGTTCAAAACTTGTAATATATGGCATTTGTTGACTCTCCTCATATGCGATAATTTCTGCCATCAATTGATCAGCAAGCTCTTTGGGCAAATGCAACACCCAATCGATAAAATGAAGTAGATCAATTACCTGCTGACGACTAAAACCCCTTTTGGACAGATTACGAATTAATTGGGATTTTACTTGATAACGCTCTTCCATCCGATGCTTGGTTCTCTTGGCTTGCAGATGAACCAATGCGACTATCGCAAACGGATTTGTTGACTGCTCCAACTCGGCTTCTGAATAGTCCAACAACTTCACCGCAGTAAACTGATAGCTCTGTTTCGTGCCCCACATCTCGTAACCAAATTCCGTTGGCCGCCATCCAAGCTCCTCGTCCGCCAAGATAGCCAAGCCAACCACCGGCACTTGATAGAGATCATAAGCCCGATACTGAAAAACATACATTCCAGAAGCAAAGTTCGTTTTTCTGTCTCCCTGAATCTCGATGTGGATGAGAACCCAAAACTCTTTACCATCGCGCCGCCACACCTTGACCAACTTATCCATCCGCCTGTCACCGATATCGGCATCACGGGAGATACGGGCAAATTCGGTATTTAAGAACTCAAACCCTCGACTCCAGTCAATATCTGCATAAGCTTCTGGCAGAAAAAATTCTATAAAGTCAGGTAAATATGCCTCCAGGATGTCCTTCCATGGAACGTCGAATTGATCATTCGGAGTTTTTCCGTCAATTTGCGGCATGGCCATTTCCTTGCCTATCAAATAGTCGAAAGGCATTTAAAATTTAAAATGCACCTTCCAAATCGAAAAAGCGAGATCCCGGAATGTGTCAATGGAAATGAGACACTGATGGCAAAAAATTTAATGTAGCCCCCACTCGTTTGCCGACTTCAAAAATTTGATTGATGTTCGCTAACCAACAAATCA
>JAMOBH010000110.1:0-15597 GCA_039908085.1 Magnetococcus sp. YQC-5 | reverse complement strand
TGGGGTCCAGGGGCGAGAGCCACTGGTGGGGTCCAGGGGCAAAGCCCTTGGTGGGGTCCAGGGGCAAAGCCCCTGGTGGGGTCCAGGGGCAAAGCCCTTGGTGGAGTTTGGGACGAGAGCCACTAACCAACCATCCAAAAATGATCAAAATTTTACCCCCCCTTGTCTTCGGACTACTCTCCACAAGGATGTGAGGTGCCTGTCACGACGGGATCAAGCAGCACTCAAGATCATCTCTGGCACTAACACGCAACGTTTGATCCCCTCTTCAAGGATCGGTTTCAATGGGATGCGCTCTGTCTCCGGGAAATCCATAAGGTGCGGTTTGCTTTGTTTCTTGAGGAATTCCCAATAGGGATCCTCTCTGGTCGGGTGGTGATCAACCCATTGGCATAACCGGGTACGGGTGGCGGCATCCGCATTTTTGACCCGAAAAAGGCGCACCAGATCAATCAGCTCCTGTTCTCTGGGAAAGTGTTCCTTCAAGGTCTGCCACTCTTCTGAGGAGGTGTTTGGATCTGCAACAGCAAGCTGCACGGCCAAGGCATGCGGGAACTCTCTGGCCTGCTCCTGCAACCGCTGACGCCAACTTGGCCGGTGTAACGCACCCACCACCCAGGCGAAAAGGTTGTTTGAATCTGCCTCGATATGCGTTCTGATCCATTGATCTGCTTGTTCTTGTTTTTCAATATCATGGCTCTGGAAACACAGATCTGCCCGCGCCACTGCGCCGATGGACTGCAAAGCCCCTGCCAACCCCTCTTCCTGTTGCAACCCTCGATACTGCAACTTCTGCTCCTGTTCCAGCAACGAATCATCGATATGACCACGCGCCTCAAAGCAAAAATCTTTGTTTGTTTTTATAAAATGATTGATTGCTTCATGCTGGCCATGTGGCCCGGCATCAATCCAGCGGGCGAGTCTGTCTGCATATCTATTCTCACCTAAGCTCCGGCAAACCGCCACCACCCCCCTGGCCTCCGACCCGTTTGCATCGGCAATCAACAGACGACCCAGAACAAACAATTCAACAGCATTCAGCCGCTCTTGATTTGGACGCAACAGCTCGATGGCCGCGTTTCTGTTCTCGCAATGGACCAACAACGTGGCGAGTTCAACTTTTAAGGGGTTATCATCTGGATGCCGCGTCACTCCGTCCCGCAACAAAAGCAATGCTTCGTCCAAACGCCCCTGCTCCCGCAACAACCGTGACAATTGCAACCGCAGGGTCGCATCCTCCGGCAATCGGCGCATCCCTTCCCAGTATACCCACTCTGCCAAATCAGGACGTTGCAATTGATAAAGTGCCCGTCCGCGCAGATCCCAGGCAAAGGGATTGTTTGAACTCCAAGACAAGGCTTTCCTGGCCCACTCCAAGGCCTCTCCTGGAGCTTGCCGCACGATGGTCGCACCGAGATTGCATGCAGAGCGCACCAGAAAATCGGCATCTCCGGTCTGATCTGCGACTTGTTCCAGGGTGGCCAACAGACTCCGCATCTCATCAAGCAACGCTTTTGAAATCCCAGTTTTTGCTCTGTTTTTGAACGTTTGGATCATGCCCTTGATATTCGATGGTACATGGACATCTGGCCCTGCGCCTGTCTTCAGTTGATTTTCCAGCCTTGGGTCACTCTCAATAAGCCATTGACGGTAAGGTGGCGGTGGCCAATCATTTTTCGTTTCTTTCTGATACCGGGCAAGCACGCTGCTCCAGTGTTTGCGCCAAATCTGGGGCGGATTGGGAAAACGGGCCTTGATGACGCGCCATTGCCACAGAAAGCGTTCCTTCTCATCGTGTGTATCGGTCAGTCCAGTGGCCCAGTGGGCCAACCCTTGCAAGAGACCCTGTATCCGAGTTTTGTCATCCACGGAGTCTGGTTGACGCGCCAAGCCGTTCAGGGCTGCATCCAACAGAAACTCCTGCTTCGGATCAACAGCCTCCTGACACAGCCGCCACCAGAAGAAACGCAATGTCTTTTGGCAATGGGGTGCCTGCACCCCGGCCAAAAGCAGGTGATGGGGCAGGTTCCAGACCGGGGGAATACAAAATGGAGAAGCCCAGTGATAGAGGTCGATCAGGTTGCTTCCCAGCCAACTGGAACTTTTGGGCAACTCCAGACGCCAAGTAGTGGCCAACCCTTCGCTGTATTCCGCTATGAAGCGGTGAAGTCCGTAGGAGCGACGTTGCTCCAGTTCCATGGTGCGTCGCTGTTGCAACCAACGGGTCAATGCCTGGTCCAACATGTCGCGTCTCTCTTGATCCGCATCGCCAAAGAGATTGGCCAAGGCATCGCTGGAAGCCGCGCGCTCCAGGCCGGGCAGATAGGCCGTACCGCTAAGCAACCGGTTGAGTGCCTGGTCTGGGGATTCCTGAAAACGTAACAGCCAAGGATGGGTTTTCATGATCGTTTCACCTCACGCCACCTGCTCGCATTTCCCGAAATCTTTCCGGCCTGTTTCTTCCTGCAATTGCATGATGTGTATGGCACGCAGATCCCGTATGGATGTGTCGGGTATCGCTCTGGTGAGTACACCGACCTGATGGATGTGTTGTGGCTCATAATTGATACGCAGATGGAGGATCTCATTGATCATTGAAGGATCATGTCCGGGTTCAAAGTTTGCCAAGTCGATGGTGCGTCCATATTCTGCCTCTTGTGGCGAAGGGCAGAAGATGGCTGTGCATTCATGGTCCAATACGGTGGGCATGGTAATGGGATGGGTAACATCCCGTACTTTTTTGGCGGCACGCAGCACATCCTTGACCGAATAACGCATCAACACCACTGGGATCGGACGTTTTTCCTGCCTTGGATCAAGATGGCGCAAACCCAACCGGTCGCGCAACCGGTGCGGCCAATCCGCATCCTGCATATCATTTACCAATGCCCCCTCCAGCGCGGCAAAACGAGGGCGTCCTGCATTGGGATTGGCATTCAAGCTGCGCGCCAATTTCACCATCCAAGCGTGATTTTCTGCTGGTGTCACATCATTCAGATGTTTTATACGATTATGATACATATCGATATGGCTCGACACGGTATCCAGCTCAGTACGGAGATCAGCCAAGGCATGCTCCAGTCGTTCGATGCGAATCAAGTGGAGTGTCTCGTCAATGCATGCGGCATGCGCGGCCAAGGCATTGAGTGCCGTGAACGTTTCAGGTGTGGGAATCTGAATGTGGGCAGCCAAGTGATTTTTGTGCGCGTCCAGCCACTCTTCCAGGTCGATGATCCTTGCGGCAGACAAGCCATCTTCGTATGACTGTTGTCGTTGTTGTGCAACCCGCTCTTCCATGAGATAATTACAAGCATACGCAATGGTCTCTGGATCATCTCCCTGAGCCAATGCACTCAAGAAATCATGTAAACCGGTAGAAATTGGAATCATCTGATTTTCTTAAAAAGGAAACCTTTGAGAATTGGAAACCTGTTTATTTTTTCATGGATTCTGGTTGATGTCAATCGGAATCTGGACTCTAAAGTCTAAAATCTTATAATTATTTGCAAATATTCATATATATTTATCCGACACATTTCCTACAGAGATGTTTTACAAATAATCGCAACTATACGCCCCCCTGCCAAATTGGCAGAAGATGTGCAAGTAAAACGAAGGGAGTGTTCGTTTGCCGTCTTGGTCTGCATGTCAATCATGGAGATAGCCTCATCTGCGCCTTCGTAATCAGATTGACCAACCGATCAAGCTGGTCCGCATCCTCACGAGACAGCGTACCCAATCCAGTACCACGTGATGATGCAAAAAGCATCTACCGGGATTGTGTGCGGCGTTGATGCATGGGATGGTGCCATCAAGACCTTGACAATAAATTTGGATAGTATGCCGGATTTTGATCTGACACAACTCGGTGATCTTGACCGGATTGACATGATCCAGACATCCCAGGAATGCACCAGCCATACTTGCGCCAGAGATGAGATTGGAACAAAATATAATCATTTCATTTGATTTGAAAAATCAAATGATAAAGTCAAAACCCTGGGGATGAATCCCCAGACCCCTCTTTTTTTTTAATATTTTTTTTAAAATCATGTCTGCGAACATCTGGGAGGAAACCATGGGATTCAATCCTGGACAATGGAAATCTTTCTACGCCGTGTTCGCTGGCGTGATCACAACATTCGCCTTCATGGGCCTCCTCTGGACCATGGATCAGTTACAAGCCCAAAAACATCACATCCAAAATCGCGCCGAAGTGCAAAACGTCCTGAGCGTGGTGCGTGCCAATCTGGAATCCGCCTTGAACCACCGTCTGCATCTGATTCGTGGTCTGACGGCCTTTGTCACAGCCAATCCAAACTTTTCCTCCACCGAATTCCATGCCTTTGTGAGTGAATTAGGTGCCAACCTGAAGGGCGTACGCAGTCTCCAATTGGCACCCAATGCGGTCGTCACCCATATCCACCCGGAAAAAGGCAATGAAGCCGCCAAAGGACATGACCTGCTGCAAGATCCCCAACGCCGCCACGCAGTCTTGCGCGCCATTGAAAAAAAACAATTCATCATCGCCGGTCCGGTTGAATTGTTGCAAGGTGGCAAAGCCTTGATCGGTCGCACCCCGATTTTTCTGACCACTCCCGTTCAACCTGACCAGCCTGCATACTTCTGGGGTTTGGCCATCATTCTGCTCGATTTTGAACCGATCTTGCAGGAAAGCGGTCTGCTCTCCCACGATTTGCAATTCGATTTCGCCTTGCGTGGCAAAGATGGTCTGGGCGCATCAGGTGACCCATTTTTTGGCAATCCCCGCATTTTTCAGGCAGACCCGGTGTTACAGAATGTCACCCTGCCCAATGGTTCCTGGCAAATCGCTGCTCTTCCCCGTCAAGGTTGGCATGCAACCTGGTCAGGCCGGGAACTCTTTTACCTGATGGGCCTTTTTTCCTCCATACTCGTGGGTTGGCTGCTGTTTTTCCTGATTCGCAGGCCCTCGCAACTGCAAGAAACCATTGACCAGGGTGCGGCCCAACTCCGAACCCTCTCCACAGCCATCCGCGCAGTGGCCACCGGTATCGTCATCACCAACCGGAACGGAATCATCGAATGGGTCAATCCCGCATTCAGCGAAGAGACCGGCTATGCCCCGGAAGAAATCATCGGGCATACCCCTGCTTTGCTCAAATCCGGTCTGCAACCCGATGCCTTTTACCAAACCCTTTGGTCAACCATCCAGGCAGGACAAACCTGGCGCGGTGAATTCACCAACCGTCACAAAGAGGGACGCCTCTATATCGATGAAACCATCATCACACCAGTCATGGACAAAAATAATCAGATAGAACGCTTCATCGCCATCAAACAGGACATCACCCGACGCAGACAGAAAGAAATTGCCCTGCGTGCCAGTCATCTGCGCTTTCGCTCCCTGATCCAGACCGCCAAGGACGCCATCATCATCGCCAATCGGGAAGGACAGATCGAAACCTGGAATCGAGGTGCCCGTGACATTTTCGGCTATGAAGAAGAAGAGGTACTCCATCGCACCATTGAATTTCTCATGCCAGAACACTACCAGGAGGCCCACCGTATTGGCTTGGGCAGAATGCAATGGCAAGGCGAACTCCATTTGCAAAGTCAAATCAAGGAATTGACCGGCCTGCGCAAAAACGGCGAAGAATTTGCTTTGGAACTCTCCCTCTCCCACTGGAAAATGGAAGATCAATGGTTTCATCTGGCCATCATTCGTGACCTGACCCCCAGAAAAGCTATTGAGAAAAAACTTATAGAATATAATGAGAAACTGGAAATCATGGTGCAAGAGCGCACCCGTCAACTCTTGCATACCGAACGGCTGGCCACCCTGGGGACTTTTTCTGCGGGCATTGCCCATGAAATCAAGAATCCCAATGCTTTCATTTCAGGCAACGTCGCTTTTTTGCAACAATTCTGGACCCTCGCCGCCCCAATGTTGGAAACAGCGGTTCAAAACCAACCCAAGAGTCAAGTGGCGCGTTTTCTCAAAGAGATTCGTCCGGCCCTGGAAGGCATCGACAAAGGGAGTCAGCGCATCAACACCATCATTGACAGTCTGAAATCCTATGCCACTGGCAACCGTGGAACACAAAAAACCATCACGCCGCTGATCATCCCCCTGGAGGAGGCACGCACCTTGCTGCAACACCGTTTCAAGCACGGCACCCGACTCATCCTCTCGGTGCCTGATCATCTCACCTTGTCCTGCAATGTCCAGGAGATATCTCAGGTATTCATCAACCTGTTCAACAACGCCATGGATGCCATGGATGAACAGGGGTTGGAGCAAAACCGGACCATCCAGGTCAATGCCGAACAGCACGATACCCAATTACGGGTCTTGATCCAAGACAATGGACCCGGCATTCCAAAATCCGTGCGGGAGGAGATTTTCCAACCCTTTTTCACCACCAAAGGGCCAACACGTGGCACAGGTCTTGGTCTGTCGATTGTCAAAGGGATCATTGAAAATCATCAGGGACAGATCACCATACTGGATCATGAACCTCCAGGGGCCACGTTTGAACTTGTTTTTCCTGGGGGAAGGCTCAAAGAAAGACTTTAAAAAAATTATTAAAAAAAAAGAGGGGGTCTGGGGGATTCATCCCCCAGGGTTTTGACTTTGCCTTTGACTTTTCCCCAAAAAACACCCTATCCTTTAACAACCTCAAGCACAATCTCAATCTCTTTCACAACATTATTGAATCGATCAATAGCAGAATAAACCTCTTCTTGAGTGCATTCCTGCCTGTCCAATTTGGCCTGCCACCCATGAGTCAGAATATAGGTGGCATTGATCACCATAAAATCCACATCCAAAAACAAACCCAGTGGTGAATTGGAACGATTCTCCCGCGCCCATTGTCTGTTGCTGGCTTTGGAAAACAAGGCCAGTCCATTTTCCGTAATGGGACGAACATGGGTGGGATCATGCATGAAATCATCATGTCTGGGATGGGGAACCGTAATGAAAATCCTGGCCCCCCCTTGGCAAATACGGTATAACTCCTTGATAATATTAAAATAAACTTCAGTTGTTTCACCCAGATGCTCCAACACGTGATGCATCACAATCTGGTCAACACTGTTCGCTGCCCAAGGCCAGGGAAAAACAGTCAGGTCATGCTTGACATCAGGATCGCCATATTTGTCAACATTGACAAATCCAGGCATGGGATGCATCCCACACCCCAAATTCAATTTGATGCCTGTCATGCGACCTTGCCCCCAATCCTGGCTTACGGAGAAACATCCGGGGTAGGCGGTGAACCGCCTCCCCAGACCCCTCCACCCTTTTTTTTTTAATTTTTATTTTTTTTATTTTTTATTTTTTTTGTTGGGGGGATTATCAAAAATGGGTCCAACCCCCACGCCCCACATCAAACGGCTGCCCCTCATGAGTGACGACCATCCCCAAAGATTCGGTGATCTCACCAATTTCGGTAAACGCAACCCCCGCCTGCTTGGCCAAAACATCCAACAGTTCCAAAGCACCCGCAGGAACCGTACACAACAATTCGTAATCCTCTCCCCCGGTCAACAACAAAGAGAGCAAATCAGGATGAAGCTCCAATTGACGACGGGCTGCCTGGGAAAACGGAACCCGTTCGGCATCAATTCTGGCACCCACGCCAGAGGCGACACACAAATGCCCCAGATCCGCCAGCACCCCATCTGACACATCAATCACCGCATGCGCCACAGCGGCATCCGAGATGGCCAATCCCAAATCGACACGAGGTTCCGGGAGATCCAAACGATGATCAAGAAACGCCAGATCCTCCGCGTCCTTGACAACAAACATACCCTTACGCACAGCCAACGCCAAAGCGGCATCCCCAATGGTCCCGGTGACCAGAATCCGATCTCCAGGCAGAGAACCAACACGAGTCAAGGCACGAGCCTGACTCACCAAACCAAACAGGGTGACACCAATGGTCAACCCGGCCTTGGAACCTGTGGTATTGCCCCCCACCAGCGTGATCCCGAACCGCGAACCTGCCTCTTGCAAACCACGTGCAAACGCTCGCATCCATTCCAATGAGGTCTCAGGCGGTGCTGACAAAGCCAACAAATACCAACACGGTTTGCCACCCATAGCCGCAATATCAGACAAATTGACCAGCAACGCCTTCTGACCCAACAGAAAAGGATCCACAGAAGCATTAAAATGAACGCCCTCCACCAAGGAATCCGTCGTTGCCAACAACTGCTGGGTACGCGGAATCGACAACACCGCCGCATCGTCGCCAATCCCCAAGACCACCCCTGACACCGAGGCCGATTGCAAGGGCACAAACAGCTCCTGAATCAACGGAAATTCTCCGAAATCTGCCAATGTTTTCGCACCATCCATCACTTGACACCTCCAGGCCGCACCCCTTCTGACCTGCGAATCTGACCCGCCACACAATCCATGACACCATTGACAAAGGATCCTGATCCATCCCCGCCATAACGCTTGGAAAGTTCAATGGCCTCATTGATCACCACCTGAATGGGCAGTTCCGGCTCAGCCAGGAGTTCATAAATACCTTGACGCAAAATATTACGATCAATGGTGGAGATCCGCGCCAACGACCAGTTTTTGGCCCCCAGGGTGATCCAATGATCCAGTTCTTCCAGGCGACTCCAGGCCCCGGCAGCCACTTTCTGAAAATAAGCCAGATCCGCCCGACCTCCGGCATTATCCTCACACAACTGCCCCACTGCCCGATGAATGCCATCGCCGCTGATATCACATTGATACAAGGCCATCAGGGTCAATTCCCGCGCCTTGTGACGGCTGGGGAGTACCACCCCTCCTGAACCGGCTTCGTGGGTGTCAACCTGGACAGATTGAGACAAAAGGCCCGGCATGCGTCTTGATGTGGAATTCATGATGTTTTTCTGGTGTCCGGCAGGATGTTATTGGTCAAACTGCTTGAATAAATGAATCATTTCAATGACGGAAAGAGCGGTTTCCCACCCCTTGTTGCCCCCCTTGGAACCAGCCCGTTCAATGGCCTGTTCCAGGGTATCTGTAGTCAACACCCCAAAACCAATGGGAATGCCACTTGACAACGAAACACTGGCCACTCCTTTGGTCACCTCAGAGGCCACGTAATCAAAATGGGGGGTGGCCCCACGAATCACGGCCCCCAGACACAAAATACCGGCAAATCTCCCACTTGAGGCTGCCTTTTGGGCTGCCATCGGGATTTCAAAGGCTCCAGGCACCCGCAAGACAGTCAACAGCCCCGGTTCCGCCCCATGCCGCACCAGACAATCCACCGCCCCTTCCAGCAACCGTTCCGTGATGAAACTGTTGAACCGGGAAACGATAATGGCAAACCGAAACCCGGTTGCATCGAGTTTTCCTTCCACAAGATTCCATTCGTTCATGATGCCTCGCCCTGTCTCTTCCGATTCGTATCGACAAATTGTTGCAAAAGATGACCCATTTTATGATGTTTGACCTCCAGGTATGCTGCATTGTTCGAACGCGCCGGAATTTCGATGGGCACCCGTTCCACCACTTCCATGCCATACCCCTCCAGACCGATGATCTTTTTGGGGTTGTTGGTCATGATGCGCAGCCTCTGGACTCCAAGATCCTTGAGGATCTGGGCACCGATCCCATAATCGCGCAGGTCTGGGGGAAACCCCAATTCCTGATTGGCCTCGACCGTATCCAAACCCTGATCTTGCAGATTATAGGCATGCATTTTATTGATCAAACCAATGCCGCGCCCCTCCTGACGCAAATAGAGCAATACCCCTCGCCCCTCCTTGCCGATCTGCCGCATGGACGCCTGCAACTGACTGCCGCAATCACAACGCAAACTGCCAAACAGATCCCCGGTCAGACACTCGGAATGGACCCGCACCAGAGTCGACTCGCCAGGAACGATTTCGCCCTTGACCATGGCCACATGATGAAAATCATCCACATCATTGGTGAAAACAATCAGACGCCAATCGCCCCCAAAATCCGTGGGAATGCGTGTCTCCACCACCCGATGGACCAAGTGTTCATGTTCGGTGCGAAACGAGATCAAATCCGCGATGGTAGCGATTTTCAGCCCCATTTTGCGCGCCAGGACGAACAGATCCGGCACCCTGGCCATGGTCCCATCTTCCCGCAGGATCTCGCAAATGACTGCTGCCGGTTTCAGTCCGGCCAGCCGGGCCAGATCCACAGAGGCTTCGGTATGCCCGGCCCGCACCAATACCCCCCCATCCCTGGCCACCAACGGAAAGACATGACCGGGCCGCACCAGATCACAGGCCGAGGCGTCATCTGCGATGGCCTGCTGCACAGTACGGGCACGATCCTGGGCCGAGATGCCGGTCGTCACTCCGGTTGCCGCTTCGATGGAAACGGTAAACGCGGTTTTGAACTGAGCGTTATTGTCCGCCACCATCAGGGGCAATTGCAAGCGTTGCACACGCTCCCGTGTCAAGGCCAGACAAATCAACCCCCGGCCATAGGTGGCCATGAAATTCACGGCCTCGGCTGTGGCGTGCTGGGCTGGAATGACAAAATCACCTTCATTTTCACGATCCTCGTCATCCACCAGGATCACCATCCGGCCCTGACGGAACTCATCCACCACATCCTGAATTGAATCAAATCGAAAAGACATCTGCTAGAAACCTTTTTGTTGCAAAAACGCGAGATCCACCCCCTGCCGGGACACTTCCCGCCTCCCCTCTGATCCACAAAGGAGGCCCTTGCCCAGCAACCGTTCCACATAACGCCCCAACAGATCGGTCTCCACATTGACCTCATGCCCAGGGGCCACCTGGGAAAGGGTGGTCTTGCGTTGCGTATGGGGAATGACGTTGATGGAAAACCGCGTCATCTCCCCGCCATCCTCCACGGTGTTGACTGTCAGGCTCACGCCATCCACCGCAATGGAACCCTTGGAGATAATATACCGCCCTGTGGCTCCAGATACACGGAACCCAATTTCCATGGAGCGGCCATGAGCCACCACCCGCTCCACCCGACCCACTCCATCCACATGTCCTTGCACCAGATGGCCATCCAGACGATCCCCCAACCTCAAGGCACGTTCCAGATTGACCCCGGTTCCGACACTCCACTTTCCCAAAGTCGTGACCTCAAGGGTTTTGGCTGACACCTGCACAGCCAATTCATCCAGGGTTCGTGTGCTGGCGCGCCGATCCACCACGGTCAGACAGACCCCGGAGACAGCAATGGAATCGCCCAGTCGCACAGACTCGACCGGAAAACCGCAACGAATCCACAACAGCCAATCTGCCGAGGATTTTTCCACGGCCCGCACGCTTCCCATGGCTTCGATCAATCCAGTAAACATCGAGTTACCGCAAAATCGCCTTCAATCAAGAGATCCTCACCCACTGAGGAGACGCGGGTGTTCAACAATCGCCAAGCATCGGCCAGGGATGTTACTCCTGCCAAGTCCAACAAACCACGGGCATCGTGAGATCCTATCAATTTGGGGGCCAAAAACAAGGCCAGACGATCAGCCAATCCTGCTTTCAGCAAAGCACCGCTCAACCCCCCACCTGCTTCGCACAACACACTCGTCACATCCATATCCCCCAAACGCAGCATCAAGTCAATCAGATTCACCCGTCCATCCGGGGTCTGGGTACAGGGAATCACCCGCACATTGTCCCTTGAACCCAAGGCTTCGGCCCGTGCGAAACTGGCGTTCTGGCCTGTGGCAATCCACAAGGGGGCTGATGCCGACGAAGTAAACACCTTGGCCTGATCGGGAATCCGCAACCGGGAATCCACCACCAACCGCACGGGATCCCGTCCGCCCTTCAGACGGCAATTCAGACTCGGATCATCGGCCAACACGGTCCCGATGCCCACCATGACCACGTCATGGATATCCCGCATGCGTTGGACCCGATGCCGTGCCACCGGACCGGTGATCCATTGGCTCTCGCCGGTGGAAGTGGCGGTTTTGCCATCCAGGGTGGCTGCCAGTTTCAGGGTGATCAGGGGACGTTCCCGCTCGATCCAGGTAATGAAGGGACGATTCAACTCCAAGGCTTCGGTCTCCCGCACCCCGGTGACCACTTCGATGCCTGCGGCTCGCAGGCGGGCCACTCCCTGCCCGGCCACCCGTGGATTGGGATCGATCATGGCAATCACCACCCGCGCCACGCCGGCCTGGATCAAGGCATCGGCACAGGGCGGAGTACGGCCATAATAGGTGCATGGTTCCAGATTCACATAGACACAAGCACCCCGCGCCTGCTCTCCGGCCTCGCGCAGGGCAAAGACCTCGGCATGCGGGGCACCGGCGCAAGGATGCCATCCGCGCCCAAGGATCACCTCATCCTTGACGATCACACACCCAACCAGGGGATTGGGTCGCGTCCGGCCTGCGGCCTGGGCAGCCAGTCGCAGAGCCTGGGCCATATATCGACGGTCAGGGTTCACGCAAACTCTGAGACCTCCGAATGAATATGGGATACTATGGCAGTCAATATATTTTTTGTTGCCTCACAACCAAGAATATATTCTATACACGCAATATATTGTTCTTGCGTCTCCAATCTGAAATATTTTTCACCATGAGCATCAATTGAAGCGGTTTGAACACTCTTAAGAATTCTTTCATCAGGATAGATACGAATCGGAAAAATATCAATCTCATAAGACAAAGCAAACAACCTGAAACGATAACTGATTACTTCCACAAATAAATCAAAACCATAATAAAATGTATCCAATGGCGTCCGCATCCTTTTCACTTCAGCAACAACCTCATGGTTGGTTTTTTCGCCAAGAAACCTGGCCTGTTCGCGCAACCAGGCAGCCGGAGAAAAAGCATTTTTAAGATAAATTTCATGCCATAAATTTTTCATTCAATCCATTTACCCCTGTCATGACACTCCTCAAATCACCCAAGTAAATAAAAAATGTTTGCATTGATAAATATTATTATCAGGACAAACCAATCAGGACACCTTCCAGTTCCCTGTAACGTAAAAATTGGGCGTCCATGCTCAGAAGCTTGGCCTTGTGATACAATGCGGTAGCAATAATGATGCGATCCTGTGGATCCTTGTGATGTTCCGGCAATCCCACCGCCATCGAACCAATCCATGGTGAAACTGGCAAAAAATGAAGGATATCCGCATCATACACCTGTTGCAACCACTCAGAAAATGGCATATTCATATCAATGCGTCCGTGCCTGACAAGCCATCTCAAAACATGAAATCGCGGAAACTCCCACGCTATCGGCTTCCTCAATCATTTTGCGGGTAAGTGGCGACAATCTGCCCGGTATCTGATTGATCCACCAATGCCAAACATGAGTATCCAACACGATCATCACGACACTTGCCAATCCGAGTGAGACACTGAAGTCAACACATCGCCAAACTCACGCACCCTGCCCTTGAACTGAAACGGAGGAACCCTCTTTCTCCCAGAAAAGGAGGAATCAATCCCCCCTGGCAGGTCCATGATCTTGCTGGAAATCGCCTTGGCAAGAATCTCCTTCAACATCTCTTCCAATGAATAGTGATGCTGGGCCGCATAGCAACGCAAAGAATCAATCAGTCCGTCATCCACATCTTGAATCACCAGTTGTCCCACGGCATCCTCCGTTCAAAAACCACCATACATAAATGTGGCCCGAAATCCCAAAAAATTTAAAAATCAATTAATCCTAATTAATTGTTATTGAGTACTCTCGCCCATGAACACCACCAGGGGGAATCATTCCCCCTGGATCCCAATCATTGAGTCAACTACATCCCCGGATAGACCGGAAACCGCTGACACAACGCCGTCACACGCCCGCGCACCTCGGCCTCCACAGCGGCATCTCCATCGGGATGGCTGGAGAGGGCATCCACCACGGCCACGATCATTTCTCCGATCTGTTGGAATTCCGCCACGTCAAACCCACGGGTGGTGGAAGCGGGCGTCCCCAGACGAATACCTGAAGTGATAAACGGACTGCGTGGATCATTGGGAATAGCATTTTTGTTGCAAGTCAAACCAGCACGTTCCAATGCCCGTTCCGTATCCTTGCCGGTAATCATACGCGAAGTGAGATCCACCAGCATCAGATGATTGTCCGTACCCCCGGAAACAATGCGCAACCCCCCGGCCACGAGGGTCTCGGCCAGCCTGTTGGCATTGGCCCGCACCCGTTGAATATAAAGCTTGAATTCCGGTGCCAACGCCTCTTTGAAGGCCACGGCTTTGGCCGCGATGACATGCATGAGCGGTCCGCCCTGAATACCGGGAAAAATTTTGGCATTGATCTTTTTCGCCAGATCTTCCCGATTGGTCAGAATCATGCCGCCGCGCGGTCCTCGCAATGTCTTGTGTGTAGTAGTGGTCACAATGTCAGCATGTGGAAAGGGATCTGGATGCTCTCCCACGGCCACCAGACCGGCAAAATGGGCCATATCCACCAGCAGGGCCGCGCCACAAGCATCACAAATCTGGCGAAACCGCGCAAAATCGATCACCCGACTGTAGGCCGAGGCCCCGGCCACAATCACCTTGGGACGATGTTCCATGGCCAGGGCTTCCACCTGATCATAATCGATGCGTTCTGTTTTTGGGTCCAATCCATATTGGATGGCCTGAAACAACTGCCCAGAAAAATTAGGTTTGGCCCCATGAGTCAAATGCCCGCCATGGGCCAACGACATCCCCAGCACCACTTCCTGCGGTTCCATCAGTGCCAGCAAAGCGGCCATGTTGGCTTGAGAGCCTGAATGGGGCTGCACATTCGCATACGTACAACCAAACAAGGCCGTTGCCCGCGCAATGGCCAAATCCTCGGCCTTGTCCACAAACTCACACCCACCATAATAACGCTTATGAGGATAACCTTCAGCATATTTATTGGTCAACACGCTCCCCTGGGCGGCCAATACTGCACGACTCACACTGTTCTCTGAAGCGATGAGTTCAATCTGATCCTGCTGCCGTCCCAGTTCTTCCTGGATGGCGGCATGGATATCAGGGTCTGCGTGACGTAATTCTTCAATATTCATGATGATTTTTCTGTAAGTGAATGTTGTCAGTAGCTGATCAAAGTGTTAATTGATCCATTTTTTCCAACCGTTGTTGGTGACGCGCCCCTTCGAAAGGTTCGGTCAACCAGACGTCCACAATCCCTTGGGCCACGGCCAAGCCCGTTACCCGTCCCCCCAACACCAGCACATTGGCGTCATTGTGACGACGCGCCATGCGGGCACCATATTCGTCATGACATAATGCCGCACGCACCCCTGTAAAACGATTGGCTGCCATGGACATGCCCAATCCTGTACCACACAACAAGATTCCCCGTTCTCCATCGCCGGCCAGAATGGCGCGACACAAACGACCTGCCAGATCGGGATAATCCACCGAATCCAGTGTATGGACACCCAAATCCTGCACCTTTACATCAGGTCGATCACGCATCCATGCCACCAGATGGTTTTTCAAGTCCAAGGCCCCGTGATCACAAGCGACGAGTATCTGCATTGGCTATCTCCAAAAAAATTACTTGCCCCCTATCCTAATTGTTCGAGCCGACTTTTTTCTGAAGTCGGGACAAACTATTGGGGGGTCCAGGGGGAATCATTCCCCCT
>JAMOBH010000478.1:0-3026 GCA_039908085.1 Magnetococcus sp. YQC-5 | reverse complement strand
AAACAGCTGAGGATTCGGTTGAATTCGCTCGTTTAAGCAAGGAATACGCCGATTTGGACCCTTTGGTCGAGGCATGGCTCACCTATTGCAAACTGGAACAGGAAACCAAAGAAACCGAAGCCTTGCTCGATGACCCGGCCACAGACCCGGAAATGAAACGACTGGTCCGCGAGGAAGTGGACCTCCTCAAGACACGTCTGGAACAAAGCATTCCAACGTTGCAACTGCTGTTGGCCCCCAAGGATCCTCATGAAGGCCGCAACGTCATTCTGGAAATCCGGGCCGGAACAGGTGGCGAGGAGGCGGCCTTGTTCGCTTCTGATCTACTGCGCATGTATGGACGTTTCGCAGAACAAAACAAATGGCGCGTGGAACACCTCTCCAGCAATGCAACCCAGTTGGGTGGTTTCAAGGAGATCATTGTCATGCTCTCTGGCAAGGGGGCCTGGTCAGCCTTCAAATATGAAGCTGGTGTGCATCGCGTGCAAAGGGTTCCCACCACAGAAGCAGGTGGCCGGATTCATACCTCGGCCTGCACTGTGGCTGTGTTGCCAGAAGCCGATGAAGTGGAAATTTCCATCAATGAACGGGATGACCTGCGCATTGATGTCTTCCGTTCCTCCGGGCCAGGGGGACAAAGCGTCAACACCACAGACTCGGCGGTGCGCATCACCCATCTGCCCACAGGCATGACCGTGATCTGTCAGGATGAAAAATCCCAACTCAAAAACAAGGCGCAAGCATTGAAAGTCCTCAAGGCCCGTCTGTTGGACCTGGAACAACGCGCCGCCCATGATGAACGCTCCAAGGATCGCCGGGATCAGGTAGGCTCCGGGGATCGCTCCGAACGCATTCGCACCTATAATTTTCCGCAAAACAGAATTACCGATCATCGGATCAATATGACCTTGCACAAACTCGATCAGGTGCTGGCGGGTGATCTGCAAGAGATGGTTACTGCCCTGACAGCCCATCATCAGGCTGAATTGTTGGCCCAACTTGGCAAGGAGTAGAGCGCAATGATTCGTTTATTTACAATATTTTTGTTGTCGTTAGTTTTGATTTTTCCATGCAACGGAACGGCTGAAACCAGGAAAAAATACAGGCAATCGGCATATATCAACAATGCTTATTTTTCCGACAAGATGTCCCAGGATGGAGGAAATGCCTACCCTTTGAATGTGGTCAAGACTTTGCAAAACCGCGCAGCCGGGGTGGTGGGCTATTTTGTTCTCGATCTGGTTTTGACTTCCAGCGGAACCCATCAGTTCACGGTTGACATCCTGGATCGGAATGGCAAAAAAAGCACAGAACTGCTCTATCCCCCGGTCAAGGTGGACAACAAAGATGAAATGCCCTTGTATACCGCAGCCGGGGCAATATCCGGAAATCTGGAACCTGGGATGTGGTTTTTCAAAGTCCGTGATCAGGTCAACTCGAATCAGGCGGAAATGCTGGGTACTTTCGGGATACTGATCACGGTTGCCGGGAAAGAATGATGTTGAAAATCCCATCCCCGTCGTTTGCGCGTCAGCAGAAATCCAGGGGCCGTGCGAATCCTCATCCATGAAAGTGCGCATCATGCGGGAATGACCCTGACGACAGTCCAAGACCTCAGCAAGGAGATATATATACATGAGCCGTTCAGAAGAGATGTTTATTGCTGCACAAAAAGTCATTCCAGGTGGTGTCAACAGTCCGGTTCGTGCCTTCAAATCAGTTGGCGGAACCCCGCCATTCATTCAAGAGGGTCGCGGAGCCCATTTAATGGATGTGGATGGCAAACACTATATCGATTATGTGGGATCCTGGGGGCCTTTGATCCTGGGACATGCCCATCCTGTGGTGGTGGAGGCGATTCGACGGGCTGCGGAAAAAGGATGTTCCTTTGGTGCCCCCACGGAGGGGGAGACCCTGTTGGCGCAAACAATCATCGCACGTTTTCCAGCCATGGAAATGGTACGGCTGGTCAATTCAGGAACCGAGGCTGTGATGAGTGCCTTGCGTTTGGCCCGTGCGGCAACCCGGCGTGACCTGATCGTCAAGTTTGAAGGGTGTTATCATGGTCATGCAGATGGGTTGTTGGTTGCCGCAGGATCCGGAGCGGCCACCTTTGGCGTTCCCACTTCACCGGGAACCACGCAAGCAACCGCAGGTGACACCTTGGTATTGCCGTATAATAATCTGGCTGCGGTGGAGACCTTGTTGAAAGCCAGAGGTCATGAAATCGCAGCCATTGTCGTGGAACCGGTGGCAGGCAACATGGGCTGTGTTCTGCCCAAACCTGGCTATCTGGCCGGATTGCGTCAGGCGTGTGACGCCTCTGGAACACTGTTGATTTTTGATGAGGTCATGACCGGATTTCGTGTGGATCAAGGGGGTGCCCAAACGTTGTATGGCATTCGACCAGATTTGACCACATTGGGAAAAATCATTGGCGGAGGTTTGCCGGTTGGGGCTTATGGAGGCTCCAGGGAATTGATGCAGCGTATCGCCCCAGCTGGACCAGTGTATCAGGCCGGGACACTTTCCGGCAATCCCCTGGCTGTGGCGGCTGGCATGGCTACCTTGGATCTGTTGGCCGCACCAGGGGTTTATGATTTATTGGCTGCCAGAACCCGCCGTCTGACCGATGGGATTGGCTTGGCCCTGCGCAGTGCGGGGATTCCTTGCCTGTTGACTTGTGTCGGTTCCATGTTTGGACTCTTTTTCACTTCTGCCGAACAGGTGGGGAATTTCACCGAGGTCTCGGCCTGTGACATCCAGAGATTCAACAAATGGTTTCATGGCATGTTGCAAGAAGGGATTTATCTGGCACCCAGTGCGTTTGAGGCCGGTTTTGTCTCGTTGGCCCATGACGAGGGATTGATTGATCAGACTGTGGCCGCTGCTGACCGTGTGGCCAGGATGTTATGAACAAACCTTGGGGGGCGGTGAACCGCCCCCCAAACCCCCCACCCTTTTTTTTATTTATTTTTTTTAAAAAATATTAAAAAAAAAGAGGGGGTCTGGGGGATTCATCCCCC
>JAMOBH010000109.1:0-15652 GCA_039908085.1 Magnetococcus sp. YQC-5 | reverse complement strand
GGGGGCGGTGAACCGCCCCCCAACACCCCCCACCCGTTTTTTTTGTTATTTTTTTTATTGTTTTTTTAAATTATTAAAAAAAAAGAGGGGGTCTGGGGGATTCATCCCCCAGGGTTTTGCTTTTGACTTTGTGCCCGAATTATGCTTCACAGATCATTCAACACATGGATGGATCAAACGGTCTGTTGTGAACATGAAAGAGCAGTCTTATCAATCTGCCTATGATCAGGCCGTGCGTTGGTTGGCCCAACGTGCTTACGGTGAACGGGAATTGGCTTATCGTCTGGAACGCAGTGGGGTTCCGGCGGACATGAGGGGCCAGGTATTGGATCGGTGCCGGGAGTTGGGTTATCTGAATGATCAGACTTTTGCCAATTCTCGTGCCAGGGTTCGATTGCGTCGAGGTTATGGACCGGCTCTGGTGCGTGCGGAACTCCATCACTTGGGGATTGATGACGAGACTGTCGAGGCTGCTCTGGAGGCTACTCATGAAGAGATGGACCCGCTGCTTCACGCGCGGCAAGTACTCGAAAAGCGGTTTGGTCCGGTTGGCGAGGAGTGGGGTTCTTTGGATGTCAGGGAGCGACGGCGGCGGTATGATTTTCTGGCGCGCCGGGGGTTTGATGCGGATGTGATTCACGAGGTATTGTTTGGGACATCTTGATGAATTCACGGGTGATTTGTTTTCTTTTCGTCCCTTATGCCAGTCAGCTGGGACTTCTATTGAGGTAATTATGACCGCAGATGAAATTCGCGATCGTTTCGTGTCGTTTTTCCAACAGCGGGGGCATGAACAGGTGCCTTCATCCAGCCTGGTGCCTGAGAATGATCCGAGCCTGCTTTTTACCAATGCGGGCATGAATCAATTCAAGGGGGTATTTCTGGGGCGCACGCGGCGTGAACGGTTGCGGGCGGTTTCCGTGCAGAAGTGCGTGCGGGCCGGAGGCAAGCACAATGACCTGGAAAACGTGGGTCGCACGGCACGGCATCACACTTTTTTCGAGATGCTGGGCAATTTCTCCTTTGGTGATTATTTCAAGGAGGAGGCCATCACCATGGCCTGGGAATTTGTCACCAGGGAGTTGAAGTTGCCTGCCAATCGACTGTTGGTGACGGTGTTTGCCGAGGATGAGGATGCCTATGGCATCTGGCGTCATGGTTTGGGGCTGCCTGAGGAGCGGATCATCCGTATTGCCAGCAGTGACAATTTCTGGTCCATGGGGCCGACCGGGCCATGTGGACCCTGCTCCGAGATTTTTTACGATCATGGCCCGTCGATTGCCGGTGGACCGCCAGGTTCGCCTGAGCAGGACGGGGATCGATTTGTGGAGATTTGGAATCTGGTTTTCATGCAATATGACCGGAGTGCTGATGGCACCCTGGTGCCATTGCCCCGTCCATGCATCGACACCGGGGCTGGCTTGGAGCGGTTGGCGGTGGTGTTGCAGGGGCGGACGAACAATTATGATTCGGATCTGTTTCAACCGCTGATGCGGGCAGCGGCGGAATGCACGGGGTGCCAACCAGAGTCTCTGGTTGCCGGACAGGAGACTGTTTTTTCGCCACGGATCGTTTCTTTGCAGGTCATAGCCGATCACATTCGAGCGGTGAGTTTTCTGATTGCCGATGGGGTATTGCCTTCCAACGAGGGGCGTGGGTATGTATTGCGTCGCATCATGCGACGGGCCATGCGTCATGGGCGGTTGTTGGGGATGGAGGAGCCGTTTTTGTATCGTCTGGTGCCAACACTGGTGGAGAAGATGGGCAAGGTCTACCCTGAACTGGTGGCACAGCGTCAAACGATTCTCTCGGTGGTGGAAAACGAGGAGAAACGGTTTGTGGTGACTCTGGGCGCGGGTATGAAATTGTTGGAGAGTGCGACGGTTGGTCTGCAATCCGGGGATCTTTTGACCGGAGAGATGGTGTTTACCTTGTATGACACCTATGGTTTCCCGGTTGACTTGACAGCGGACATTTTGCGGGAGCGTGGGATCGAATTGGATCTGGAGGGTTTTGATGGGTGCATGGCGCGACAGAAGGCCATGGCGCGGGCGGCCTGGTCAGGTTCCGGGGATGCGGGGATTGCGGCGGTATTTCATGAAATACTGTCGGCAGGAGGTCCGGTGACGTTTGTGGGCTATGAGACCGAGCGTGCGTCGTCTTTGGTGCGGGCCATTGTCACGCCTCAGGGTTTGGTGGAGGGCTTGTCGGCTGGTGAGGAGGGGGTGGGTATTGGGGTGATTTGTGCTGCAACGCCGTTTTATGGCGAGTCCGGGGGTCAGGTTGGGGATGTGGGATGGCTGACCGGGGAGGGGATGCGTTTTGAGGTTACGGAGACCCGCAAGCCGGTAGGGGATTTGATTGTGCATTATGGTCGTCTGATCCAGGGATCCCTGGAGGTTGGGGGCATGGTGGATTTGGAGGTGGATCATGAACGGAGGATGGCGGTGCGTTGGCATCATTCCGCGACCCATTTGTTGCATCATGCGTTGAAGAGTGTGTTGGGGGAACATGTCAAGCAGGCGGGTTCTCTGGTGGGGCCGGATCGGTTGCGGTTTGATTTTTCGCATTATCAGGCTGTGACATCTGACGAGTTGGAGCGGGTGGAGGGGTTGGTCAATCAGTGGATTTTGGCCAATGATCTTCAGGAGACGCGGGAGATGACGCCAGAAGAGGCGATTCGGGCCGGGGCCATGGCATTGTTTGGTGAGAAATATGGAGAACGGGTAAGGGTGGTTGCATTGGGGCCGTCCATGGAGTTGTGTGGAGGGACGCATGTGGTTCGGTCTGGGGATATTGGTTTGTTGCGGATTGTGACCGAGTGTGCGGTGGCCTCTGGAGTGCGACGGATCGAGGCGGTATGTGGGGAGCGGGCCAGGCAGAGTTATCAGCAAGAGACGCGGCTTTTGCAGCGGATTGCGGGTTTGTTGAAACTGCCACCGACCGAGGCTTTGGCGGGGGTGGAGAAAGTTTTGGCCCGTCGGATGGAGTTGGAGCGGGAGTTGGAAAAATTCAAAGCCGCCTTGGCTGGATCCACGGTGGATGGGTTGTTGGCGCGTGTGCGTCAGAAGGGGGATATACGTTATCTGGTGGCCACGGTACAGGGAGTGGATGCCAAGGGGTTGCGGGATTTGGCGGATCGGATCAGGGATCGGTTGGGATCCGGGGTGCTGTTGTTGGGGGTGCCAGAGGAGGGCAAGGTGAGTTTGTTGGCGTGTGTGACCAAGGATTTGACAGGACGTTGCAAGGCTGGGGATTGGATGCAGGTGGTGGCTCCGGTGGTGGGTGGCAAGGGGGGAGGCCGACCGGACATGGCGATGGGGGGTGGAACGCGCCCTGAAATGTTGCAAGAGGCCATGGCCGTTGCGACGGTCTGGATTGAGGAGAAAATCGGATGAGTGAGCCATTTTTGCAACATGAATGTCCCCATTGTGGGGTGTTGATGAAGAAATGGGCAGCGGCAGGACATAATTTTTCTGGTGACGGGATGGGGTTTGCGTCTGATATCTTGTTGATTTGTTTCAATGATGAATGTCCCATGTATGTCAAGGGGTGGGATTCGTTGTACAATTCCATGCGTCGTGTCGGTTCGGTGCGGGCGTTTTACAATCCTGAGGATGGGGATTCGGGCGTGTTGCCTGTTGGACACAGGGAGGCGTTGAGGGGAGATATCATCGAGGAGTGACTCTGTGAAAATCAAGATCTTGGGGGGCGGAGAACCGCCTCCCCCAAACTCTTTATTTTTATAATTATTAAAAAAAAAGAGGGGGTCTGGGGGATTCATCCCCCAGGGTTTTGGTTGAGTCTTGGTTGAGGAGCGGAAAAAGGTCCATGACCGAATCAGACTGGACACCCAATCCAGACTGGGTAAACACCCGCCATTCCGGCCATCACCAGGTTCGACACCAATGCCGACAAAACAATAAAAATTTTATTATGTTAGATTTTGCATGTTAAGCCGGGACAATTTTGAAAATGTTGGTGAAATGGATTGATTGGGGCTGTGCCTCAAACCCTACCATGGGCTTTGCTTCTGGACCCCACCAGGGGGCATGATTCCCCCTGGCCCCCCCAAGGAGACCTCAGACTGCAATGGAAGGTCCATCCATCAAACATCAAACGCTACACCCTGGATTCAAAAACGCATCCAGGGCCTTTTGCACTGGAGTAAACCGGTCCAAGACATCATTCAAGAGTTGTTGCGCTTCTGGCCAGGATTTATTCTTGATTTTGTCATGCAACAAACGTGTGGGTGTTTGCAACTGGGGAAAAATGGTATTGGCCATGCTGCCCTTGAGGACATGAGCTGTGGCTTTGGCAGCTTCGTAATCACCTTCCAGCAGATTGCGCTCCAGACTGTGCAACAATTCCGGGATCTGACTGGCCAACAAGAGTGCCACATCCCGGAAATCTTCTTCTGGCAGGCCAATGGAGGCCATGGCCCCCAACAACTGGGACAAATCCGTTTGCAGATCATTTGAAAGATCATTTGAAAGATCATTTGAAAGATCATTTGAAAGATCATTTGAAATACCGGATGGCTCTGGCTGTGGAACCTCTTGTGGCTCCTCCGTCTGGACAGGATCAAGAGGCGTCAAAAACCGTTCCAATACACTACGCAATTCGTTCAAAGTCACCGGTTTGGCCAGAAAGTCATCCATGCCCGCCAGCTCACCTTGCTGTCGATTGCCTGATGTGACATTGGCAGTAAAAGCCACAATCGGTACTGGAGGTTTCAGATGTTCTTTTTCCCAGTGGCGGATCAGACGACTGGCTTCATAACCATCCATGCCCGGCATCTGACAATCCATGAATACCAATTGGAATGGTCTTTCCATGAAACGTGTCACGCCTTCGCGTCCATCAACTGCAGTCAATATCTGGGTCGGATCACATCCCAACCGTGCCAACATGCCACGGGCCACAGTCAGATTGGCGGCATGGTCATCCACCAGCAGAATCCAGGCATTGTAACGCAACGGGTGTGCGGTCTCTTTGTGAGCGGATGTGATGACCGTGTGTTGTGATTCGCCCGGATGGGCTTGCAAGAGCCAATCAATGGCCGAACGCAGACGCTCCGCACTGACCGGCTTTTTCAAACACATGGCAATACCAGGCAAATCCACAGCCTGATCCCATCCCTGATCCAATAAATCGGTCAATAAAATAAATCGCGAACCCAATTCCAAATGGCGCAAGTTTCGACAGACACTGCGGCTGTCACGGCCCGGTTTCTGGTTCAAAACCACCAGATCAAAAGGCTGTCCGCTCTGCTTGGCTTGTCGCATCATATCTACTGCGGTATCCACCTCGAACACAAAAGCAAAACGGGCACCAAAGTGGGTAAAGACATCCTCCAAAAAGAGCCGCTGCAAACCATCGATTTCCACACACAACACACGTAAATGCTTGAAAACGCCACGTTCGGCATCTGCCACAGAGGCCATCGGCTGCCTGGTCAATTTCACCGTGAAATGGAAAACACTCCCTGAAGGGGCATAAGGATTGGCATCCACCCCGATTTCCCCCCCCATCCGTTCCACCAGATGCTTACTGATGGCCAGTCCCAGCCCGGTTCCCGGATATCCATGCGTGCGGAGTCGTTCTGCCTGAAAAAAACGGTCAAAAATCTTCTCTCGATCCTCTGGCAACACGCCAGGTCCGGTATCCCGCACTTCAAAGAGATACTCGGTCTGGTCCTTGTCGTCTCCACTGATTGGACCTCCATGGAGTTCCACGCTTCCCCCTTCTGGCGTGAACTTGATGGCATTGCCCACCAGATTGGTGAAAATCTGTCGCAAACGATTGACATCGCCCCGAACCGCCGTGGGCATGCCATGGGGAAAAAAGGGTGTCAGTTCGATTTCTTTGGTATGGGCCAACGTCGCCAGAATCAAGGCAGACTCATCCACCAAGGTGCGCAGATCAAAATCCATCTCGTCGAGCATGAAATGGTCTGCTTCGATTTTGGAAAAATCCAAGACGTTATCAATCAGTGCCATCAAGGTTTTGCCGGAACTGTAGGCCAGTCGTATCTGTTCCATGCGTTCATGACTCATCGGGGCGTCACGCAACAGTTCCAACATGCCCATGACGACATTCATTGGAGTGCGAATTTCATGACTCATAGTTGCCATGAATTCACTTTTGGCTTTGCTGGCGGCCAGTGCCTGATCCCGCGCCTCGGCCAGTTCACTGGTACGCCGTTGCACCTGTTCATCCAGGGTGATGGTCATTTCCCGTAACTTGGCGTCAGCGTGCTGCAACTTGGCGTCAGCCTGCTGCAACCTCTCCTGCATGGTTTGAATGGCATGTGTCAACATGCCGATTTCATCCGGTCCAGCCAAGGGGAGATCGATACGCTTTGCTTCCGTGCCAATACGTTGCGCCACCTGGGTGAGTTCTTGAAGGGGTTTGATGATCGTCCGCACCGCAAACAGGGTGATCACACCCAAAATCAAGGTTGTGGGCAGCGCAAAAAGTAGCATGCGCATCCGAACGGCTTCCAGTATTCGTTCCAGGGCTTGTTGATCCGCCATGGAACCGATCCCATACAACAAGGCATCGGTGTTCAAGTAGCTCAAGGCGAGTACACTGGCCAGGCCAAACAGCGTCAACCCCAGAATCAGGGCGGTGATTTTCGCGGATAAGGTCATTTTTATATTCATTGATTCATGCGCCTGCGAGTTCACCCATGATCGGGTCGCGTTGACGGATGCGGTCCAATTCAGAAGATGTACAGCTCATCAAATTTTCTGACATCCTCCAAGAGTTGCAAAACGATTTGCATCTGTTCCTCTTTGGTCATCGCATGGGTGATGGCCCTGGTGTGATGAATAATGGCCATCCAGGTGGTCAAATGGACATGATCGATCTGGGCGGCCACGACCGACAGGGATTCCATGGAAATGAGACTCCGCTGGGCAATCAGATGTAATTCATTGGCCAGACTTGGCTCCAGGCCATGCGTGGTGATGGTGTCGATGCCTGCTTGCATGGCGGCTGGTGGTGGCAGCAAGGTCGTGCCAGTTTCGGAGGTCTTCCAATCTGGCAGACAACGATCCACAAAGGGTGACAAAAAGGTGCGCAGGGTGAATTTCCAACTGCGTCGGGCATCAATGACCGAGCGTTTCTCGTAGAGGGCGAACACCACCACCAGAAAGCCGCCCTGTAGACAAAATCCGATCAATTGCGGCAACAGACTTTTGGTCAGGCTGGTTTGGGCGTACATCCAAAGGGTCAGGAAGGGGGCTGCCGCAAAGAACAGCACGAGAAAAAACAGATAAAACAGAAAAAACCCCTTCAACCAGGAAACTTTTTCTCCCCAGAATGAAAATCGCATATCGTCCCCTCGTCTTTTGTGAGATTCAATAAAACATTCTGCCATGTGACAGTATGCCAAACTTTAACCGAACTGGCCATTGGAATTCAGCTATTTAGCTATTTTATTCAATGATGCGTTGGAGAGGTATCCAACAGCAGGGCGTGCAGTTGATCGCCCAAAAGAATAACGACTCCTTCACGGATGATGTGACCGGCTTCCAGATAACGAAAGCCATAAATGCGTCGCAACCGCAACGTACCTTGCGCATCCCGCTTGAGTCCCAATGAAGTGATGGCCACCGTGTCGTCCAGCCATTGCACCTCCATTTCACGACAGGTTTGTCGTACCACGGCCAATGCCTGCTCCCTGGCCCGCATGGCAGAATACCAGAACAAGGCAATACATAAAATCAAAAGAATGGCTGAGGTCTCCATCAGGGGGAAAACCGGGAGAAGGCCGTTTTGATAATGCTGCGATTGGGATCAGGCCGTTGATCCAGGAAATCCAATTCAAAATCTTTCAGCCATGGCTCCATATTATATAAATGACCGCTTTGATGGAGCAGGGTGTAAACGGGATTGGTCTCTTTGCGCTCACCGCTCAACTTACCTTGAATGATGTATAGAAAATCAGAAATCTCAAAACTCGTCAATGTGAAAGGTAGTGGCTTAAGCATATATCGACTCTGTTGGATTGGTAAAAAAACAAAATACCCCCTGCCTGCAATTTTGGCGTATCAATCCGATTGACAGCCATTGCAAAAACGGTTTCTCAAATAAATGGCATTAATTGGTATATGCAGCATTAAAGTCACCTTTGGGATGTCTGCGGTCATG
Source organism: Magnetococcus sp. YQC-5 (assembly GCA_039908085.1). Lineage (GTDB taxonomy): Bacteria > Pseudomonadota > Magnetococcia > Magnetococcales > Magnetaquicoccaceae > Magnetaquiglobus. The sequence goes on along the minus strand of JAMOBH010000109.1, from coordinate 7,492 downwards.
GGTGATGTCGGGTGTATCAGAATGGATCAGTGATTGCTTGGTATGGCAAAACAGACCTCGTCTGGCTTGCGACCAGTCCAGTTTCTCTGGCATATCAGACAAGTCAATTTGCTCGTCAGGCATGTTTTTGATTGTTTGCAATTGGGCTTTTTGCTCATGAGTCAAAGATTTATGATTGCCAGCTTTCATCGTATTGCCTCCGTTCTGAAGCAGTTGCTTTTCGGGCACTGATAATCCGACCTGTTTCACTGTTCGTTAATTCTGACCAAGCAACGACAACAAACAGAGTAACCCCATTGAATTGACACAAAACATTCCAACGATCACCATCTGGGTGCAAATCAAGTTCAGTCAGGGAGAATGGGTCATTCAGAGCCAGTGCTGCCAGATCAAACGGAACTTTGTGTTTCTGGATGTTTGCTGCCGCTTTTTCTTTGTCCCAATTCCACTGCAACGTCGTTCACCTTGCAATCTGATGGTTCTGATGACCCGTGCGTATTCAGAACATTTCCCCTTCCCACCATCTTCGCGTATCATACCTGATTGGTACTCATTTCAAAAAAGGTTTCTTACGCAAATGGCATTAATCGGTACACGCAACGTCAAAGTGACCTTTGGGGGGCCTGTGGTCCTGGATGAGGTCGGGTTTTTCATGGAACGCGGGGAACGGGTCTGTCTGGTCGGACGCAATGGATCAGGCAAGTCCACACTCATGCGTCTGCTGGCGGGAAAATTTCTCCCTGACGAAGGCGAGGTGGTGCGGGCCAAGGGAATCACCATCGCCAGTCTGGATCAGGAAGTGCCAGGTCAACTTTCCGGCTCGGTCTATGAGGTCGCCACCAGAGGCATGGGGGCGATGGGTCAAGTTCTGTTGGCCTATCATCAGGCCACTCGTCAAGATTTCGAACAGCTGGGACAGGCTCAGGAAGCCATGGATGCGGCTCATGCCTGGGAGACCCACACCCGGTTGGATACCCTGTTCAATTTGCTTGGTCTGGACCCGGATCTCCAGTTCGCGGCCCTTTCCGGGGGACTCAAACGGCGGACCCTGCTGGCTTGCGCCCTGGCTGTACAGGCTGATGTACTGCTGCTTGATGAACCCACCAACCATTTGGATGTGGCCACCATCGAACAGTTGGAAGGTTTCCTGAAAAATTATCGCGGTGGGATGCTGTTCATCACCCATGATCGCATGTTTCTGGGTCATCTGGCCACCCGGATTCTGGAACTGGATCGTGGCCGACTCACGGATTGGCCCGGTGATTTTGCAACCTATCAACAGCGCAAAGATGCCGCCCTGGAATCGGAATCCACCACCAATGCCCTGTTTGACAAGCGACTGGCCCAGGAAGAGGCCTGGATCCGTCAAGGGATCAAGGCCCGTCGCACCCGCAACGAAGGTCGTGTGCGTGCTTTGGAAAAAATGCGTCGTGAACGTCAGGCCCGTCGCGAACTGGAAGGCCGGGTCAAAATGCGGGCAGAATTGGCTGAAAAATCAGGAAAATTGGTGGTTGTGGCCGAGGATGCCACGTATTGTTATGACGGACTCCCCTTTGTGGATCAATTTTCCACGGTCATACAACGGGGCGACAAGGTGGGCATCATCGGTCCCAACGGGTGCGGAAAAACAACCCTGTTGAATCTCTTGTTGGGCACTCTCTGCCCCCAATCCGGTGCCATTCGCCTGGGAACCAATCTGGAAGTGGCCTATTTCGACCAACTCCGGCTTGGCCTCGACGAGGAGAAAACCGTTGTTGACAATGTTGCTAATGGACGGGTCACAGTGACTTTTGGAGGACAAACACGTCACATCATCAGCTATTTGCAGGATTTTCTCTTTGCCCCGGACCGGGCGCGTTCTCCGGTCAGGATTCTTTCCGGTGGTGAACGCAATCGCTTGCTGTTGGCCAAGCTCTTTTTGATGCCCGCCAACCTCCTGGTCATGGACGAACCCACCAATGACCTGGACGCTGAAACTTTGGAACTGTTGGAAGAGTTGCTGGCCCAGTATACCGGTACACTGCTTCTGGTAAGCCATGACCGTACCTTTTTGAATAATGTGGTGACCAGTTGCCTGGTTTTCGAAGGGGGCCAGGGTCAAATCAGGGAGTATGCAGGCGGTTATGATGATTGGTTGAGACAACGTCCGACACCACCCGTGGTTGAACCGCCTCCTCCGCCCCCCAAAAAATCATCCCCAAAAGCCTCTCTTCCCACCAAAAAACCAGTGGTGAAAATGGGATTCAAGGAGCGTCAGGAACTCGTGCAGCTTCCGGCCCGTATCGAGGCGTTGGAAATGGAACAAAAACAACTTCATCTCACCATCTCCGACCCGGACTATTATCGACAAACCCCAAAACGCATCTCCATGGATCAGGCCCGCCTGATGGCCCTTGAACAGGAGTTGGAGCTAGCCTATCAGCGTTGGGAAACCCTGGAAGCCATGGAGAAAAAGAGTACGGCGTGAGTCTCTTTAGTCCAACAATGGCCTGTCTATATGATAAAGAGTGTTCCGATATGTCTGTAATCGCCATTCACCAGCCCCATTATTTTCCATGGCTCGGCTTGTTGCACAAAATACTCTCCTGTGATCGGTTCATCATACTGGACAGTGTCCAATTCAACCGACGCGCCTTCCAGAATCGCGCCCTGTATGCCAGCAGGCAAGGAGTTCACTATCTGACCATCCCGGTGCATGCCCCCAATCATCAACAGGAAGGCATGTCCCTGCGGGATCTTGTTTGGGCCGGTGATGCCCAGAAGATCCGCGCCTCCCATTTTCAAACCTTGCGCCATCGCTATGGCAAAACACCCGGATGGCACTTGGCACTCCCAGACTTGACCGAACTGTTGCTGCAACCACGCCCAGATGAAACGGTATGTGGCTTGATTATTGCTTCGATACACTTGACCCTGAAATGGTTCGGAGTGGACAAAATCACGCTTTGTTCCAGTTCCCTCGCGGTTGCAGGTCACAAAGACGAATTGATGCTGAATCTGACTCAAGCCGTTGGCGGACAGATTTATCTTTCCGGGCAAGGAGCCAAGGCCTATACCCGACCGGAAGTGTTCACCATGGCCCAGGTCGGGTTGCGTTATCAGGAATTCACGCATCCCGAATATCCACAAACCCATGGCGGAATCTTTGTTCCAGGCTGCATGGCTCTGGATCTCTTTTTTGAAAATCCAAAAGCCGCCCAACAATACGCCCAGAATATTGACATGGAACGGATCCGGCAACAAAATCATAATCATAGTGCATAAGGCCATGACCAAGATCTTGATTATCGCCCCGCACCCGGATGATGAAACATTAGGCTGCGGTGGTGTTTTGTTACGTCATCGACAACAGGGTGATGAGGTGGTCTGGATGCTGGCTACCGGCATGTGCGAGGAAGCAGGCTACTCCACCCGACAGATTGAGGAACGTGAAAAAGTCATTCAATGGGTTTACAAGCTGTATGGTTTTGTGGAGCTGATTCAATTGGGATTTGCTCCTGCCCGTCTGGATACCGTACCCATGGGAACCATCGTGAGTGCCATTCATGAGGTGGTGGCACGGGTGCAACCTGGGACGATTTATTTGCCTTATCCAGGGGATGCCCATACCGATCATGGGGTGATTTTTGTGGCCGGGTCAGCGTGCACAAAATGGTTTCGTCACCCTTCGGTGCGACGTGTCCTGGCCTATGAAACCCTGTCAGAAACCAACCAGCAAATCCGCCCTGATTTGGGCGTGTTTCGGCCCAATCATTATGTAAATATCCAGACCACTCTGGAAGAGAAGATGCGCATACTCGATGTGTACGCCGCTGAGTTGGGAAGCTTTCCTTTTCCTCGCAGTCCAGAAGCCATACGCGCCCTGGCACAACTGCGAGGTTCAGAGTCTGGCTTTCATGCAGCCGAGGCATTCATGTTATTAATGGACAGGGTTTCATGAATACACTGCTTCAGGAACGTGGGGGGTGCATCAAGGTGTTGGCCTTGACGGGCATCCGTTCGGAATATGATTTATTATATCCATTAGTGTCAGCATTGCAGGCTGACCCGGCGTTTGAGTTGGGGGTCATCGCGTGTGGGGCGCATTTGACCCATTTGCATTGTGAATCGGTCCGACAGATTGAGGCAGACGGTTTTGTCATTGTCGAGCGTATTGAAAATTTGATCCATTCGAGTTCACGGGTGGGCAAGGTCAAATCCACGGGTTTGCTCATCGAGGCGTTGGGTCAGACCTTGGGGCGTGAACAACCGGATCTGTTGCTCACGTTGGGAGATCGGGAGGAACCGTTGGCAGGAGGTTTGGCGGGGTTGTATCTGGGTATTCCGGTGGTGCATCTGGCGGGCGGGGATAATACCTGGCCGGTGGATGGCGATCCTGATGAACCGGTACGTCACGCTGCCACGAAATTGAGTCATGTGCATTTGACCATGAATGAAGCCCACGCCGAACGGGTGCGAGCTTTGGGAGAGGAACCTTGGCGGGTTTTTGCCGTGGGCAGTGGTGGCGTGGATCGGTTGCGTACCGAACCAGTGGTCAGTCGGGAAGTGTTGTGTCAACGGGTGGGAGCAGGGGCCAGTCGGGAGTATGTGATTTTGATTTATCACTCTTTGTTGGATGAGCAGTTTCGACAAGGGGGAGAACACGTGCGTTTGTGCCTGGAGGCTTGTATCGCCAGTGGATTGCATGTGTTTGTGGGTGCCCCGAACAGTGATCCAGGCTCCTGGGAAATTCAACAGGTCATTGATGAATATGCCGCGCATGCCCAGGTGACGATTTATCGTAATCTGGAAAGAATCTTTTTTTCTGCTTTGTTGCGTTATGCCCGTTGTTTGGTTGGAAACTCTTCGCTTGCTTTTCATGAGGCCCCTTTTTTGGGGTTGCCAGCGGTCAATATTGGCGAGCGACAACGGGGACGTTTGAATGCTGGCAATGTGTTGTGTGTCCCCTTGGAGCGTGACACCGTGGAAACCGCCATTCGTCGTTCTGCGCTGGATCAGGAGTATCGCCAGACCATTCAACCGGGCAATACTTTGTACGGAGATGGTTTCATGGCCCGGCGTTCGGTGGAGATTCTGAAAAATCTTCCTGGCAAGCGGAAATTATTGGCAAAGACATTGGTCTATTAACAGAGGACTTCCACTTGACAGATCAGGTTTTCGTCGTGGGACATGATGCACTTGACTGTATGTACAATTGACAGCACAATGATTGCCATGAACATTGAATGGGATAAAGTCAAGGCCAGGACGAACGAATTGAAACATGGGGTTTCTTTTGCGGACGCTGTCACCGTGTTGTATGACCCTTTGTCCGTAACGATTGATGACGATGCCGTTGAAGAAGAGCGATTTGTGAATATTGGGATGGACGGTCAAGGTCGCATCTTGGTTGTTGTGTACACCTATCGAGGCGAAAGCGATATTCGCATCATTTCTGCACGCCGTGCGACAAGCAACGAACGCAAGCAATATGGAGGTTGAGGTATGAAAGAAGAATACGATTTTAGTGGTGGTCGTCGTGGTCCTGTCATTCCTCAAACCGGAAACAAGGAACGGATCACCATTCGGATTGATGCGGATATTCTCGCTTGGTTCAAGGGTTATGTGGAAGATGCAGGTGGAGGCAACTACCAAAGTATGATGAACGATGCGTTGCGGGAATATGTGGAACGGCAACGCGAGCCACTGGAAACAACATTGCGCCGGGTCATCCGCGAGGAGTTACGGGCTGCAAGTTGATACGCAAAAGGGCGTCACTCAATCTGGCGATGCCAGAGATGTGATGCATCAGCATCTGTGCCAAACAGGATCCATGACACTGTTGATTGCAATCATGGGGCAAAACCTACTACGCCATAAAAATATTGAATAAAAATAAAACTATAAAAGGAATTGATGTGACTCATACACATTTAATTCACATCATCGCAGAAGCGGGGATCAACCCTAACCATGACCGGGAATGAAGAAAAAGAGGCCGTTGAATCTTATAGTCGCGGTGATATAAGCCGTACAGAACTTGGGCTTCGTGTCGGTCGTGAAATCGATTTTGCCGATGCCCTGCAAATGGTCCGGCAGTATCGTTTGCCGCTACCGCATCGACCAAGCGACCCTGAATCACCAGGTGTGCAATTGATTCGTCAACTGGCTTCCCGACGAGCTTGACATGTCTGATTCAGCATTGACCGTCAAACTCCTGGTGATGGACACCGGGCCTTTGATCACCCTCGCAGCGGCTGATTCTCTGGTTTGTTTGCTTTATCCTGGCGTGCCAGTTTATATCCCAGATGCACGCCATAAAAATACTGAATAAAAATAAAATCAAAAAAGGAATTATTATGACTCATACACATCCAATCCACATCATCGCAGAAGCGGGGGTCAACCATAACGGTCAACTCGATCTCGCTTTGGAATTGGTGGACGCCGCTGCTGCGGCTGGTGCGAACACGGTGAAATTCCAAACCTTTCGCACCGAAGAACTGGTCAGTCGCAACGCGCCCAAGGCACGCTATCAACAGGAATTGACCGATCCCCACGAATCCCAGTTCGAAATGATCAAAAAACTGGAACTGGATCACAAAACCCATCTTCTTCTCAAAGAACGATGTCACAAACGCAACATTGACTTTTTGTCCACCCCCTTTGACCTGACAAGCCTGGATTTTCTGGTCAATACCATGGAGCTGACCACGCTCAAAATTCCTTCTGGCGAAATCACCAATGGTCCCTTTCTGGTGCGGGTGGGAGCAGCCCAACGTCGCATTCTCCTCTCCACGGGCATGTCCTCCCTGGGCGAAATCGAAACCGCATTGGGTGCCCTGGCGTTCGGACTGCTGGGTTGTGACGAACCTGCGTCCCTGTCAGGATTTGCCTCGGCTTGGGCTTCGGATGCGGGTCAAGCCATCCTGGCCCAACATGTGACCTTGCTCCACTGCACCACGGAATATCCCACTCCGTTTGCTGATGTCAATCTGCGCGCCATGGATACCCTGCATCACGCCTTTGGTCTGCCTGTTGGTTTGTCGGATCATACTCCAGGCATTACCATTCCCATTGCCGCTGCCGCGCGAGGTGCTGCGGTTATTGAAAAACATTTTACACTGGATTGCTCGCTGCCTGGACCAGATCATAAAGCCTCCCTGGAACCCAATGAATTGACGCAGATGATCCAGGCCATCCGTACCGTGGAAACCGCCCTGGGGCATGGCCGCAAAATTCCGGTGGCTTCAGAAATCAACAACAGATCTGTGGCCCGCAAAAGTCTGGTCGCTCAAAGGCCCATTTGTCCGGGAGAAAGGTTCACTACAGCCAATCTGGGGGTGAAACGACCCGGAACCGGCATCTCGCCCATGGAATATTGGCACTGGTTGGGACGAACGGCCCATCGTCATTATGTTCAGGATGAATGCATCGACTTGGACCAGGCATCATGATTCTCGCCTCCTCAGGAGGAACTTCCTGGGGAGGCGGCTCACGGCCTCCCCAGACC
>JAMOBH010000477.1:0-3050 GCA_039908085.1 Magnetococcus sp. YQC-5 | reverse complement strand
GCAGAGTGCCTTCAAGGCATTCACAACCCATTGATATTGCTTGATCGAGTGGGTTGAACCCTTCAAGGCACCATTTTCTGGCAAGCATCTTGCTTAATACGGTTTTATCAATTAATTCAGCAAGATCAAGAGAATCCGAGTTTGTCAGACCAGCCGGTATCGTGAGCGCAACACCGAGTCCTGCATTGAACCCTTCAACCCACCCAGAGCATGGGACGCAGAGTGCCTTCAAGGCATTCACAACCCATTGATATTGCTTGATCGAGTGGGTTGAACCCTTCAAGGCACTATTTTCTGGCAAGCATCTTGCTTGAAAGATATTTGTCAATCAATTCATCAAGATCAGAAGAGTTCGAGTTTGTCAAACCAACCGGTATCGTGCGCGCAACACCAAGTCCTGCATTGAACCCTTCAACCCATTCAGGCCATATTGCAGAAACCGCCTTCAAGGCATTCACAACCCATTGATATTGCTTGATCGAGTGGGTTGAACCCTTCAAGGCACTCACTTTCCGGGACGGACTGCGATGAAACCTTTCTGATCAACTCGGCAAGGTCCGGTGGCTCCAACGCAGCCAAACCAAATGCAGCGGCTGATTTGGCTGGCAATTCCCATTTGTTCAGGGGGTCGGTCACCAAAACCGTATGGGCGATGCCGTCTCTCCAGACGTCCGTCTGAGAAACGATCAGATCCGACAAACATGTCAATTCCTGAAGTAATTTTGGTTGGTCGATGTCTGGAACCAGACAGGCACCTTGACGCAGTCGGCTGGTCCCAGGCTTGAGCGGTACGGTGAACCAAACTGAAATACCACGTTTGCTGACCCGGAAAATCTGCCGCAGCATCCCAATGAGCATGGCGTCATACGATCTTTGAAAAGCCAGGACGTCTTTCTTTTCGGCGCAGGAGGCAAGACCCTGGCTGTACCAGTCCAGCAGAACAGAACATCCATACAGCCCATGGATAAAGACGGTCTCCACGCCATCCATGGGATTCCGTCCACCAAACTTCTGACAGACGGACGCATGGTGTCGCTTGCTGAAGGGCATGTCGCCACTCAAGTCCGGATTGGTCCCGCCAATGATGGCCGCGATTCGCAACAGACTGGGCCAGTCAACCCCCCGGAAACGACTACCTTTGAAACCTTGGAAAGACAGATTTCCATAACAAATATCCACAAGAACAGATGTCACGGGATCAAGGCTCTGCAGCAAACGGCCAAAATCTTGAGTTGGCTCGGCAAAAATGATGCCCTTGACCCCCATCGCGTATGATTGACGTGTATTTGGTCTGATAACGGTACATCCGCTCATGGTCGTAATCCCTATGCCAATGATTGAGAGGGTCGACCTTGTCATGAACGTGTGCCCAAACCCTCGCCATCCGTCCCTGTGCCGGGTCGACAATGGCCCAGGCATGCCGGTATTGAATGCGCATCCGGGTTAATCATTGTTTCGGATTTATTCCAGTGGGAGTTGCGGAATTACGATTTTTTCAGCCTCTTATACCTGATATGTAAACTTAAATCATAATTTGCGGCGCAATTCATCTCTGTTTTTTCGAAGTATGCGGTCATAGGTAAGATCTTAGATATTTTTTACCGATTCCACCTCAATTTCTCGATCCCCCCCTTGCGCAGTCTCGCTGGCAGGATCATGGTGCCAATGGCCTGGGCGAGATTTTCCGAAAGGGGATGCCCCTCCACCTCATGCCCTCTGAGCCACTCCACGACTTCTGATTTGCGGGCTTTGGGTTCGTTGCCATCGACCCAGAACTTCTCCACAGCCTTGTTGATCAGATGGAGATACGCTGTGGGGGCGTTCCGCAAGGCTGGACGGTTGGCCTGCCAACGGTTTGCAAGCGTTGCTGCAGAGACGAGCAATGACGGATCCGGCCAAAGACAGCTCACAATAAACTCTGGGACGCCCGTATCGATGTATTGTCCCTGGTCAAAGGTCAGCACGCCTGTCCGCCAGTCCGCATCCCCCGACATCCAGTGATCCATCGCCACCAGAACCGGACTGGCCCCGTGCTTCTCCCAGGCCTCATCACGATTGACGACTCTCCATTGCTGCCGAATCTGCTGGTTGGAAAATCTGCCCTTGGCGGTGATATCGCCCCGCAACAACGCATTCTGCAAATCTCGCCACGCCTTTTCTTCAGCTTCTGCCCTGAGGCCTTCCGGGCTGTGGCCTCCAAACGAAAAATCGTCTCTCCCATGGGCTTTCCGCGCAGCAGCCTGTTTGATTCCCTGAAGCTGTTCCGCAGTTGGTCCTGTATAGCTGTCGAAAGCGATCCAGAACACCGCTTGTTTCAGGAGGATCATCCGGTCTGAATGATTGTTATTCCAGGGTGGCATGTGCGACCTTTTTCACTGTGCGATGGGTTGCGTCTTGGCCGCGATACCGATCCCCGGCAACGGCATCGACCGCCTTGAACCTTTCAAGGCACGATTTTGTTGTAATACAACATGTTGGCAATGGGTTGAAGGCAGTTTCCAGCCACTCTCACGCCTGCCTTCAAGGGTTCCAATGTTTCCTTTGCATCCCCTTTGATGAATCATGAAGGCATGATCAACCCATCATAGGAAAATGCGATGATAAACACCACTGATCCTGATTCCATGACCACCGAAGAGCGTCTGACCGAGGTTGCCACCATCCTCGTCACCGGATATCGACGTCTGCTGGAAAAGCAGAAAATAGAGAAAATTCCACTGGATAAGTCGCCAGACCAATGCCCTTATGGTCAAAAACCAACCAAGGGAGAAAAGAGATGAACAACATCAATGTGATCAAGCAGGTGGCGGCCCTGTCGGGCATGTCCATCACCGACTTGAAAAAGTTATGGACGGATTTGCACAAGACGGCACCCCCGCCATTCAACCGGACATTCCTGGAAAAACGGTTGGCGTATCGCCTACAGGAATTGGCCCATGGCGGACTGCCGAAGGAGACCGAAAAACGGATCGAACGTCTGGCGGCCACCGAAGATGGCGCGCCACAGGAACAAAAACGTCCACCAGGGGAAGGGATGTTCCCAGGCACCC
>JAMOBH010000476.1:0-3061 GCA_039908085.1 Magnetococcus sp. YQC-5 | reverse complement strand
TGGTTCCCGTTGCAAGTTGCTGTACTTGCAGTGTTGATAAACGTCTATGCCTTTTTGGGAGGGATTGGGAGGCGAGTCGGGGTGGGTCCACGGGGTGTGGGCTTGGAAGGTTGGGTGAGGCAACATGCCAACAGGATCGTGGCGGACAAGGGCCTTTCATCCAGCCGCAAGATGGCGTAAGATGATTCACCAAACCCCAGGAATTTCAACAGAGGGCTGGGCAATCACCGTGCTCCATAAGGCGAATGTTCCCATGGAAGCCCCTCTCTTCCGATGTACAGGGCACCGAGACGGGGAATGAATTTTTTGTCACAAAGGTCAAAACATGGAACTGTTCATTTTGTTGTCGATGATTCTCCTGAACGGATTGTTTTCCATGTCGGAAATGGCCGTTGTGTCGGCACGCAAAGTTCGGTTGCGACAGATGGCCGATTCGGGCTCCGTCGGTGCCCGCGTCGCCCTTGATCTGGTTGCCGATCCGAGCCGGTTTCTGGCCACCATTCAAGTGGGCATCACCACCATAGGCATTCTGAGTGGTGCCTATGGTGAGGCGGTCCTTTTGGGCTGGGTGGTCCCGCTGCTGGAGCCGTTGCCCATGGTCGGTGATCATGCCAATGATGTGGGCATGGTCATCATCGTGGTTGGAATCACCTTTTGTTCCCTCATCCTGGGTGAACTGCTACCCAAACGTGTGGCCATGCATTACCCGGAAATGCTGGCCACCATGCTCTCCAAACCAATGCGGCTGCTCTCCCGACTGGCCGCCCCCTTCATTTTCCTGCTCACCAAAACCACCGATGGTCTCATGGGGCTGCTTGGCATCAGCCACCGCAATGATCCGCCGGTGACCAACGAGGAGATTCAGGTGCTGATGCAACAGGGTGCTGAAGCCGGGGTCTTTGAACAGCACGAACATTTCATGGTCAAACGGGTGCTTCAATTGGATTCCCGTCGTATTTCAGACATTATGACTCCCCGCATGGAGATCGAGACTCTGAACCTGACGGACACTCTGGAGGTTAACCTCAAACGCATTGCCGAAAGCCGCTTCAGCCTCTTCCCTGTCTGCCAAGGCGGTCTGGACCAGGTAGTGGGGGTGTTGAACAGCACACTGTTGCTCAAAAAGACTATCACGCATTCTGATATCGATCTTGCCGTTCTTGCGAGGCCACCGGTTTTTATTCCCGCCACACTCAGCATTGCTCGGCTTATGGATTTTTTCCGTCGCGACAAAACAGGGATGTTGCTGGTGGTGGACGAGTTCGGAGGCGTGGCCGGCGTGGTCACCTTCACCGACCTGATTGAGGAGATGGTGGGAGAGTTGGAAGACAGTGCCACCGAGAAAGACCAGTCCGTTGTGCAACGCGAGGATGGCTCTTTGCTGCTGGATGGTTTGGTGGATCTGGAGCGTCTGCGGGAGTTGACAGGCATCGCCAGCAATTTCCCCCAAGAGGATGAGGGGGGATACCGTACCCTGGCCGGACTGATGATGATCTTGTTTGAACGGATTCCAATCGTCGGAGATTGTGTCTCCTGGGGGGGGGTTAACTTCGAGGTGGTCGACATGGACAACAACCGGGTGGACCGGATTCTTGTGACACCTCATCCTGCAAACAGCGGGAAAAAAATGCCCCCCTGAGGCAAACGGATGTTCCGGTTGCGGCGGCATATAAAGTGTCCCCCCAGCGCGTCTCCGTTCCGATGAATCTTAGCCACCCCAGGCACACCCATGGTCCCATTGTTCCATTCCGGCAATCTCTCACGCCGCTCTTTCTAATTTTCCAGCCTTTCCTATAATAGTTGATAATTTTGATCAACTTTAGCCGGATCGCGGGAGGCTGACAAGGGACGATATCGAAGGGGGCGATGATCCCGGACGAATGCCAAGGCCCAGGTGGAATCAATCCTGGGGCACTGTCAAGTTGGCGAACTCCCCCATCCTGGCAGACCTCACCGCTTTGTGGTACCCTCCGTCGGTGTGCACTACTCCTTGGTTTGTGATGTTGAGTTGCGTGGAAGACGAGGCGGACCAGAAATCTGGCAGATCTGCAGTAGCGGTATACGTAACGAGTTTCCACCATGGCTACTCGCCATATTGGACCATCTCAATCGATGGCTCTATTCACCCCGCTCACCCCTTAACTGGCTCACAAGTCGTCGCCGTATTCGGGTGATTTTGTCTTTTTTCGGAGATGTTTGCGATGGAACAAGAACTGACAAATCAATTGATCGCCTTCGTTCAGGTCATTTTCATTGATCTGGTTCTGGCGGGTGACAACGCTATAGTTGTTGGGATGGCTGCGGCATCAGTTCCTCTGGAATACAGGCGCAAGGTCATTTTCTGGGGTACGGGAGCTGCAATCGCGCTGCGAATCGTCTTTGCCCTGATAACCACTCAGCTTCTGGCAATAATTGGTCTAACCTTGGCTGGCGGTCTGCTGTTGCTGTTTGTCGTGTGGCAAATGTACCGGGAGTTGCGAACACACGGCAAAGATGAGGTGACACCGAAAGAGGCCGGATCTGGTGCCTCCTCCGGCAAGGAAAAAACCGTGCTTGCTGCCGTTTGGCAGGTGGCCATGGCTGATGTCTCCATGTCCCTGGACAATGTGTTGGCAGTAGCGGGGGCAGCCAAGGATCACCCGTCCATCCTGGTGGCTGGCTTGGTGATAGCCATTATCATGATGGCTTTTGCTGCCAATTATATCGCCAAGATGATACACAATCACCGCTGGATCGCCTGGGTTGGCCTAGCCATCATTGCCTATGTGGCAGGGGATATGATATGGCGTGGATATGGCGAAGTGGCCTCTGCTGTTTCATAAGTAAAAACAATTTGTTGCTCGATATGGACGCTCCTTCGGATTGAGTGTGAACGCCACTACGACGTTCGCGACAGCTCACCGTCTTAGCAGTCCGTTGAGAAACTCACCCCCTGTCACAGTCATTGGTAAAATTGCCGAAACCTGAACTGGGGGACTGGGGGAGGAAGGGATGGTACTGGGGAGACGGGAGGGTCGGCAATGGCGGCCAATTTATCTCGCATGCCGGGATTTGTGCGGGG
>JAMOBH010000108.1:0-15806 GCA_039908085.1 Magnetococcus sp. YQC-5 | reverse complement strand
CTTGTATCGTCGGCGCAATGGCCATGTCTGAAGACCTTGGGGGGGGGCACCCCCCCCATTTTTTTTAAAATTATTAAAAAAAAAGAGGGGGTCTGGGGGATTCATCCCCCAGGGTTTTAGCTTTTGACTTTCATGTTGGCAGAGTGATCAGGTCACGCAATTGCAACAAATCGGTCTTGCCATTGGCATTTAACGGCAATTGGGCAAGGCGATGGATCTGACGAGGCACCATGTAATAAGGCAGACGTTTGCTACACTCTTCCAAAATCTCAGTATCAGAACATTTAGAACCACAAACAAACCCAATTACGGTTGTCACGTTTTCTCCAGACAGGGGCCAACCGATCACTGCCACTTGATCGGTCTGGGAGACCTGCCGGAGGACGAATTCGATTTCGGAGAGTTCCACCCGATACCCTCTGATTTTTAATTGTCGGTCCACCCGATCCAGATAATATAAACCCACACCGTTTTTCCATGTCACCAGATCACCTGTTTTGTACCAGCGTTTCATGTTACCGTTGGCATCAGGTAACATAAAATAACTGCGTTGCGTTTCAGCCTGATTGTGCCAGTAGCCAGGAGTGACCTGAGAGCCACAGAGACACAATTCTCCTTTGGCCCCATCCTGCTCCACGAGCAGTTGTCCATCGACCAAAATGGCCGTGGTTTGACCTGGATATGGGGTGCCAATGGGCACTGCACCGTTGAGGCATGCGGTTTCGGATTGGCCTGGCTGCCAAAGATAACTGGTAATGCAGATTGTACCTTCTGTAGGACCATAAGTGTTATCGATGCGTGTGTTGGGTGATGCCGCCTGCCAGAGTCGCACGGCCTCACAAGTGAGTTGCTCCCCGCCAAACACGGACCAACGCAATGAAGGAAAAGCCCCTGGTTGCAAGAGATACATTCGTTTCATGAAGGCGATCACCGCAGGAACAGACTCCCAAAACGTCAGGGCGTGTTCCTTGATAAACCGGGCCGGGGCCATGCGAATGGTTTGCGGAATCGGATACAAACAGGCTCCCGCCCCCCAGCAGACAAACATGTCGTAAACCGATGCGTCAAAGGTCAAGTCGCTGTGTTGGGAAAAGCGATCCTCAGGCGTGGGCTGATAGCGTTCCAACATGCTGGCAACAAAGGCGTTGACATTCTCCGGGGCGACCATGATTCCTTTGGGCGTGCCAGTACTTCCGGAAGTGAACAGGAGATAGGCGATGGCATGGGTTGGAACGTGAGGCTCTTGCAGAAGGGACGTTGAAGCGAAAATGTCGTCTTGCAAAAAAAAACGATGTTGAGTAAGTGTTTGGGTCCATGATGGGCAGGTGGTGTGATCGGGCAGCAGAACAGTCAACTGTTTTTGCATTTGCTCCAACAGTTCACGGGCCATGGATTCGCACGGTCCATCAACAACCAGGATCTCTGCAGAAGCGGTATCAGCGATATGGAGATTGCGGGAGATGGGAAAATTGGGATTCAACGGGACATATCCCTTGCCGGAGTAGAGGATTCCCAATACAGCGGCGTAGGCTGTCAAAGAACGATGGGCAAAAACAGCAGCAATGGGGTTATCTGGATTGGGGTCCAGTCGTTGCATGGCAGAGGCGATTTGCAAGGCATGATGCTTCAATTCTGAATAACTATAATATTTATCATCGACATATAAAGCGGGACGGGATCCATGCAAACTGGAACTATGGTCAAACCAGTGGGCGATATTGGCATCACCTGGAAAGGGGATGGTGGTCATTTTTCAAATCCTTAAAAATGTATACCAAAAATAGCGAAAAAGAAGGTGGTATCTGTCATGAAGGAGGAGTTGCTATGGTCCCAAATGCGCAGGATGGAGAAAAACAACCAAACCCCGGCAATTTTGCGTAACCTGATCAGAAACAGCATGCCGGGGGAAGTCGTGATCATGGGTTTGCCACGCTGATTTTGTTCACGTAAAATGCTGATAAAAATGGCTATGCCCAGGACAAAAGCATAAAAAAAGTAAGAAGAAAATTTTGCGTATGACACTGGTGTGCCAAAAATTATAAAATTATCAAATCGTTGCAATAAGTGATAGTAAAAATTGCCCAGAAAAGCGGATGCCATGGTAGCGGTAAAAATGCGTAGTTTGGGATGTTGCTTGAAAAATGACAAATAAGCGGGGAAGAAGAAGAAATCAACCAGTAATTCCTTGAAATAGTAATAATAGCGGTTCCAAAAATCAATCAAGGTGGTTGAAAGAAGCGGTTTGTATGTGTTTCGGAAAACATAAAAGCCACACAAACGGAGGCACCCGACAATCAAGTGTCCGGTGATGGCCAGTTGCGTCGTGTCGTAGACCATATCAAGGATCAAACTGGCCCATACGACCCCCATTGTCGGCATATGATCTACGCTATTGGTGACCAGGACATTAATATGGAACAATCTTAAATGGTCTGGCAATGAAATCATTGCATGTTCAGAATGCGTCACAAACAGAGCTGCATCCATAAAATCAAGCGTATATTGCCAAATCCAGGCCAGAATCAGTAATTTGATGCCTGCCAGTTGGGATTTGGCCAAGTCAATCCGACTGATGGCCATTTTTGGGAGTAGATAATCGAGTCCTTTGCCATAAGGGACTTGGGTGAAGCCAAGATAAGGCAGAGAATAGACCAGGTGATCCAGAAATCCGGTTTGTTTAATGGATCCCCGTTTACCTGAGTAGAGCATCAAGCCGATGCGCCAAATCAAGAAGGAGAAAAACACCAGACAGATGGTCAAATTGGCAGCCATGGCCCAAGAGGGATTGTGTCTGAAATCCGAAGGTGGCAGCAGAGTGAGCAAGATGCAGCACCACAAAAAAATATGCAAAAAAATCTGTGGATAGTTGCGTACCACGCGAGGCAGACTGGAAAAGGATTTTGCAAGCAGGAAAAACAGATAAAGAAAGCCAAGAATGACCCCGGCATCAAAAGCAAACCAAAACCATTCACTGACCGCCAGTTGAGTGAATTTTTTGTGCAGAAACAACCCTCCTGCCCCGATTCCCACAATCCACAAACGTCGAGAGGGAAACAGTTGGGTCAGGATCATCAACGGAATCAGGGGCAGATATTGTGTGAACCCCAACAAAAGCAAAACTGACAACCAAAGAATAATATTGCCCTTCAGCGTGGATGAAAATTGAAGATACTTTGGATTTTCATGCCATTGTGAAACAAGGTGGTAGAAGGCTTTGAACATCATTTGGCACGCTTGCTTATCAACTCTATAATTTTTTGAATGGATTCAAGTTCAACCGGATCGATGCCGGTTTCGGAAAAATCAATTTTGAATTCCGACTCCAGAAAAGCAATGATTTCCAGCATGGCCAGCGAGTCAATGAGGCCAGATTTGACCAGACCGTCATTATCATGGATTTGATCAATTGACAAATCTGGACGTTTGATTGTTTTGAGAAACCGAACGATCTTTTCTCGAATAATTTGAGTATCCATATGGATGTGTTGTCCGTTGGTGTGTGCAGGTAGAGTGAGTGTTTCTTTCAGAGGCATTCCATGTCAGGAAGCAAAGCCTTCATGTGGCACTTTGAATCAGTTTTGGATAATCTTAGCATATTATATCTTCAATGACCAGATGGAATGATGGAGAAATTGGACCACTCACCAAACCTGGGTCAATCCATTGGCGCGTACAATGAAATGTTTTTGACTTTGATTTTTTTTGCATCCAATTCAAGTTTGAATATATGAAATGGATTCATTATGGCTCTCGTCACAAGTCCATCCATGCGTTTTGTATTTAATATCGGTTTTACATTTAAGCCGGGACATTTTGAAAATGTTGGTGAAATGGATGCATGGTGGCTCTCGCTCCAAACCCACCAGGGGGAATGACTCCCCCTGGACATCCCAATCATTTGTCCTGCTTGAACTGGGATGGCAGGGCGTCAGCCCTCATTGATCGATCTCCAGTAAGCAACTCTGGCTTTCTGTAGAGGTTTGTGTCAAATTGTATTCTTGTCAAGAATTCCTGGTTTGGCATCTTCAGCAGATTTCGCGGCCATGGCAGGGAGGGAGTCATGATGAACGTTCGTGATTCAAGATAAATTTTTTGTTTGTTATTAATATGTTGCATCAACTTGATTCAGGATTGGGGACTCTTATGAGCATTGAAACGCAAGATGTTTCGCAAGAAATGGATGACCCGGAAGAATGGGCCGAGGAAAATCCAACAGCCATGCAGCGCATCGCCACCTTGGAAAATGAAGTCAATTTGCTTAAGGCCGCTTTGTATGCCATTCCCGCTGCCCTGGAAAAAGAAAAAATTGATATTCACAAACATTTGGAGAATTTTCAAACCTTGCAGACCCGCTTGACAGAAATTTCCGCAACCACGGTTCAGTCCAATCAACGGGTCGAGAAACTGGGTAAACAGGTCGAAGTGGTCAAAAAAGATACAAGCTCATGGCTAATGATTAGCATTGTTGTTTTTGGGATTTTTTTCATTGTTTCTCTTTTTATCAGGGCAGGGTAATATGGTGACTAAGATAATAGAAAAAAATGATTTTCATCCAGGAGATGATCTTCTGATGGAAGAAGAGATCGGTGTTGAAGTAAAAAAGATCATGCGTACCAACAGCATTGGTACGGTTGGTCCGCTACGGGAGTTGAATGAGGAGGAGAAACTGTTTTTCACGGATTCGTATCTTGGTTCGACTGTGGACAACCTGGTGCCATCTGTGCGTGCGGAGAGGAAGTTGACGCAGGAGATCAAAAAAATCAAACGGCGCAAGATGACTGGCAAAAAGAAGCGGACCAAGGTTCAGCCAGCCCATCAAAAACAAATGCAGCGTCGCAAGAAGAAAAAATCAAGCAAACGCCGCAAAAAGAGTCACAAGCGATGAAGCGGGTCGGGGCACATGTGAGCAGTGCAGGAGGTGTGGCCAAGGCTCCCGCCAATGCCAAGGCCATTGGCGCACGGGCGTTTGCCATGTTCACCAAGAATCAACGTCAATGGATGGCCAAACCATTGTCGGTTCAGGATGTGGATGCGTTTGGTAAGGCCATGGAGCGTGAAGGTTATCGCCCGGCGGATGTTCTTCCTCATGATGGCTATTTGATTAATCTGGGTCATCCCGATACCGCAGCGCGTCATCACTCCCTGAACGCCTTCATCGACGAGTTGGAACGGTGCCGGTTATTGGGTTTGAATTGTTTGAATTTTCATCCTGGCAGCCATTTGCGTTTGTTGGCACCAGAGGCCTGTTTGGACCTGATTGCCGATTCCATCAACCGTGCCCTGGAAGCCGTATCGGGCGTGACCGCTGTCATCGAAAATACCGCTGGTCAGGGTTCCAATTTGGGATTTGCTTTTGAGCAGATCGCCTATCTCATTCATCGGGTGGAGGACAAGTCTCGCATCGGCGTTTGCCTGGATACCTGTCATGCCTTTGTGGCAGGTTATGAGTTGCGGGATCGGGAAAATTATTTAAAAACCATGACCACTTTTGGAGATGTCATTGGCTTTGGTTTTCTCAAGGGGATGCATCTCAATGATTCCAAACCCGATTTGGGGCAACGGGTGGATCGGCATCACAGTATTGGTCACGGGAAACTGGGTCTGGAACCCTTTCGATGGATCATGAACGATCCTCGTCTGGAGGAGATTCCTTTGATCCTTGAAACAATTGATGAAACACTATGGGCTGAAGAGATTCGTTTGCTGTATTCTTTTGTTGATCCCGCCGCTTCCACGGGACAGTAGAAATTTTGGCTCATCAAGGTTTTGAGGATGGCTGGCATTCAAACATATCGTACTGTTTGTCAAGAGATGTTTGAATGCAGCCATCCATTATCATGTCGCGAATTGTTTCAGTCAATTCCGATCTCTTCAAACACCGTCCGCACAATGCGTTTGTCATAATTCATGAGATCCTGATTTTTTCCCGTATAAGGCAGCTTGCTCAAGAAATATTTGATACTGTTGATGCGTGCCCGTTTTTTGTCGTCGGATTTGACAATGGTCCAGGGACAATGGGTGGTGGAGGAGTAGAAAAACATATCTTCTTTGGCTTTGGTATACTCATTCCATTTATCCTGGGATTCCTTGTCTACTGGGGAGAGTTTCCATTGCTTGAGTGGATCTTCCATTCTGCTGTTGAAACGGCGGAGTTGTTCCTCTTTGCTGACCGAAAAGTAGAATTTGAACAGGATGATGCCGGAAGCCGTCAGCATACGTTCGAATTCTGGTACTGTTCGCAGAAATTCACGCACTTGGTCTTTGCTGCAGAACCCCATGACCCGTTCCACACCCGCTCGATTATACCAACTGCGATCAAACAGACAGATCTCTCCGGCTGAGGGGAGGTGTTGAACGTACCGTTGAAAATACCACTGGCTTCGTTCGATCTCGGTGGGTTTGTCCAGTGCCACGACGTGGCACCCCCGTGGGTTCAAGTGTTCGATAAATCGTTTGATCGTCCCGCCCTTGCCAGATGCGTCACGGCCTTCGAAAATGGCAATGATTTTGTATCCGTTTTCTTTAACCCAATTCTGCATCTTGACCAGCTCGATATTGAGCGGAGTCATGATTTTAAGATATTCTGTCTCAGAAAGTTTTTTGAGTTTGGGTGGGGGAGACTGTTGGGCTTGAGTGCTGCCAGCACCAAGGATGACAGGATTGTCGTGTGTATTGGTTGCCTGGTCAAGCTTGGCCAAGTGTTGGCCAGCGTTGTGTTTTTTGTGATCGTCTTGTTTGGTGTGCGTCATCAATGGTCTCCTGGCAATGCTTGATTTTTGAATGGGGTGGATTATAGTGCCTTCTCAATCAGATTGCTACTGTTTGATGTCTTGTCAGGCGGATGTTTTTTTTGAGTCTCTCCACATCAGCTGCTTGACAGGGATCGCCCTGTTTGACGTATGATAATTATCATGCATAAAGTCAAAATATAAAAAAATAAAATAATTTAACTTGATATCCATATCTAATCAATCAAAGCTGACTGAATGAAAGGTTTGTGATTTTTTTATAACATGAAAAATACAAGATTTGCATCCAATATCAAATAGATCACCTGATTTTATCAAATGTTTGTTTCATTGAGGTGGATGTCTGGCTTCTCTTTTTTCTGTGTGCTATTGGTTTTTAAAAAATCAGTCGCATCAATCCATGCAAGAATAAGTATTTTTATAAAAGTTGTATTGCGCACTCCTTCCAACTCGTTTTTTTTCTTGACATACGACCAAACATCATGCTATTTTAAATTATAAAAAGTTTGATTGTGTCCTCATATTCATTGCAAGATTGTTAGTGTTTATATATACAATGCGATCTCTGTTTTTTAAGATGCCATTTCTGGTTGAATCTGATAGAATTGACGTTGAAACAAAATCTCTCTGGATTACATAAATGAAAAATAAAAGGAGAAACAAACCATGCAAAAAAAAATCTTGACTCAGTGGATTGCTGCCCTATCCATCATGGGATTCATCGGTCAAGGAATCGCCGCCGAGGATTATGTGGTGAACAGCGAAGAGATCAACAAAGCAGCGGATTGGAAAAACATTGAAAAAATCACTGTAACCATGGATGAGTTCAGTTACAAACCAAACCATTTGGTTTTCAAAACAGGCAAAGCCTATCAACTCATTCTCAAAAACGAGGGTGAAAAGAAACACTATTTTACCGCCCCTGATTTCTATAAGGCCATTGCTCTCCGCAAGATTCAATCCAACAAAGACGGTGAGATCAAGGCTCCCTATTTGAAGGCCGTGGAATTGATGGTGAATGGTCAATTGGATATCTATTTCGTGCCGGTCAAGAAGGGAAAATATCCCGTTTTCTGCACAATTGATGACCATCAGAAACAAGGGATGGAAGGTCATCTTGTCATTGAATAATCATGGGGTTGATCCAATGCGCGTTTTTTGGCACACGGTATTTTTTCTGTTGGCACCCACCCTGGCAGCCCAGGCTGGCTCCTTGATCACCATCCAGGTACACCCTCTGCCTGTCATCCCAGTGGTGGATGGTATGCTTGACGAGTGGGGAAAAGAGGGATGGGTGGAGATTCCCATCAAGCCAGCCTTGGAGGATGACTCAGATAATACCACAGGCCAGTTGACCGTGCAGCTTAAAACCGGTATTTCCGGGGAGCGAATCCATATTGCCGCGCGTTGGCCTGATGCTGAGGCCGATGTGGACTATCGCCCCTGGAAATGGGCCGGATCTCAATACAAACGTGGAAAACAGCGGGATGACATGTTTGTGGTACGCTTTGATATGGGTGGTGATTATGCCGAATGCATGTTGTCCAAGACGGATTATCAGGTGGATTTGTGGCAATGGTCAGCAGGACGCAGTAATCAAGCCAGTGTGGCTGAGGATTTCATGCATTTCATTTCCACCTCCATGGTGGAAAACGCCGCTGAATACGAACATCCTCAAGGTGGTATGGTCTACATTCGTAAAATTCGCGATGCTGGCTCTCCGGTTTATGAGAACCTGGAGGCCGGAAAAGAAAAACAGGGAAACCAGTTGCCAGGAATCAAAATGCTGGAGGGTGGTTCAGGAAGTCTGATTGATGTCAGTGCAAAAGGTGTGTGGAAGGATGGTTTTTGGAATCTGGAAATGTCCCGCAAATTGGATACAGGTCATAACGATGACGTCAAATTGATCGGAATCAAAGAGATCAAAGGGGCCTTGGCTGTTTTCAATAAAGGGTATGCCGAGCATAAAAGCGTATCGGAAACCTTGAAGTTTGTTTTTCCTTGAAACGGTCAATTGGCCTTTTACATGACTCCTGCACTCATACCGCAATGATGCTGAGATATATCGGATGAAATTTCATTTTTACCGCTTCAAACGCATTGGCGACCGGATCCTGGTTCTGGTCGGCGTTTCCGTGTTTGCTGGTCTGTTCATACTTTCCAATTTCCATACCGAACAACAGGAAAAAATGATTTTGGATCAAAACAAACAAATCTTATATTTCCTGTCTCGTAGCGTTAACGAAGGTCTGGAAGCCATCATGCTGGCTGGCAATGCCGATATCGCCCACGAGTACGCCAAACGTTTGCAGAATATCAGTGAAATAAAATCCTTCAAAATCATGCGCATTAACGGCCTGGAAGCCTTCAAGGACAATGAAACCATCAAAGATGTGAATACGCGACTGGGTGAAGAGGAGTTTTCTCTCCATGACACCCAGACTCGTGTACAAGTACTGCCTGAAAATGATAAGGATTTATTGCTCGTTTTGGAAGGCAAATCGCAACTCACCAAGAATGTACTCGACCACGATAGCGGACAACCCTACATGACGGTTTTGTCCCCCATCTTAAACAAAAAACCCTGTCATCGCTGCCACTCCAGCAAAAATCCAGTGCGCGGTGTGGTCTTGTTGACCTTTTCCATGGAAGCGGTTTTTGCGGCCATCCAGCAGACTCGCATTCAAAGTATTATGATCTTGTCAATCTCTATAGCCGGAGTTCTTGGCATAATTTTATTACTCATACGCTATTCCGTGGTCGTTCCAATCGGTCGTGTTACGACAGCAATGTCCGCTGTGGCGGCTGGAAATCTGGAACATCGCGTACCAGAAATCGGCGCGGATGAATTGGGTCGCATGGCCATGAATTTCAATCAGATGAGCAGCGAATTGGCCAGAGTTCATTTGGGGTTGAAAAATGAACAGGAAAAATTGACCACCATCATCTTGAGTGCCCGCGAAGGGATCGTGGTCACGGATCGTCAAGGCCAGGTCGTCCTGGTGAATCCCTCTGCAGAACGACTGTTGGAAAAAAATAGAGATGATATCGTAAATAATGGTTTTTTTCAAATACTAGACGACCCAGAATACATCAAAGCACTTCTGGACGAAACCAAGGAAGCCATCCCATCCATCGTGGTCTACAAGGGACGGATTCTCAATCTCTATGCTGCCACGATTCATATCACCAACGGCGAGCGCATTGGTTCGGCTGCCTTGATACGCGATATCACGCAAGAGAAAAAACTCGAACAACAACTGCGTCATATCTCTACCACGGACGCATTGACCGGTTTGTTCAACCGTCGCCGATTTGATGAGGTTTTGCTGGAGGAGTGGAACCGCTCTAGTCGTTACAACCAATTCTTTTCTTTATTGTTGTTTGATGTGGATCATTTCAAAAAATTCAATGACCAGCATGGACATGATCAGGGGGACCGGGTGTTGCAGGCCATTGGGCGTGCCATGCGGGAGTTGTTCCGGGATGTGGACTATCCTTGCCGCTATGGTGGGGAGGAATTTGTCGTCATTTTGCCCAGTACCGCCTTTCCGGGTGCCATGCTGGCAGCAGAAAGATTGCGCAAGGGTATAGAAGACTTGGTGATCGATGGATTGAAAGTCACTATAAGTATTGGCGTGGCCATTCATCCAGGCGTCGGCACCGATACCACCGACATGCTCAAGCAGGCTGATATCGCCTTGTATGCATCCAAACAAGCAGGCCGCAACCGGGTGACTGCTGCCAAAGGGTGTGAAACCACTCTCAATACAAAAAACTCATGATACCTTGTAAATGCAGTGCTCGATAGAACGCGATGATTAAATGAATACGCATGTTGACAGCTCTTGCCCCACAATCAGGTAGTTTTGCAATAACAAGGTTGTATTTTATGTTGTTTTTACGTCTGCCCCCTTTATGGCTTCTTGTCGCAATGATCGTGCTGTCTGGTGGTGCGCAGGAACTGTTGGCTCATGGCCCTGGCCGATCACTGCGAGTTGAAACGGGCTTTTGCGCTCCAGAATCATTGGAATTACGGAATGAGCAAAATTTGGAGGCTCGGTTTCTGTCAGAACCTGTTCCTTTTTGTTTTCGTGTCCGTAATTTGGAAGCCTTTCCAGTCGTTTTACGATTGCGTTTCCTGCCAGGTCACATCACAGAAAAAAACAACAAAGTCTGTGTGCTGACCCATGAGCGCACCCCTGTGACGCACAAAAATTTTTTTTGGCAAATGGAAAACAAATGCCAGAACCTCTCACTGCTTTTGGATCCTGCGGCAAGCAAAGATATCTTGGGCCAGTGGATCTATCATCCAGGTGGCGGATCACCTCAGGAAAATAATGCAAACAGCATGGTGAGTTGCGTGTTGGGCGAGGCCTCCCCATTGGCTCGCGAAGAACTTTCACACCTGTCTGATGTTCACATCAAGGGCAAAAGATCCATGAACATGGTGTTTATCCAGGGGACTCACGGCATGCAATCCTCTCCATCCCAGGAGGATCCCACATTCCAAGAGAGTGACCCAGCTTGTGATCCAGTCACCCCCTTGTTGTCCGATAATGCCAAAAAGAAGTTATTGTCCCCTTCTTTGCCAAAAGAAAAACCATGAGGAACGAGGGCAGGATGGTTTTTATCGCCTTTGGTTAAATGGGTTGGTCTGAAGAACGCAGTTGAGCCACTGCGAGTTCAGCTTTGGCTGCATGGGCCTCAAGGTCAAGGGAGAGGCTTTCCCATTGCGTCATGGCGGTCTGCAACTCCTGCTCCAGCACACCCACGCGGGCCACGGTCTCTTTCAGATTGGTTTTGGCATGGGCCGCATAGGCCAGAGGGTCAGCCAATTGAGCCTGAAGCGCGGCACGTTCGGCCTCCAAAGTGTCAATGGTCTGTTCCAATTGTGTCAGGCGTTGTCGCGCTGGCAAGGTCTCCTGACGCAAACGGTCCCGGATTTGGGCCGTGAGTCGGCGGATTTCCTTGGGGTCACGGGAGGCTGTCGGGGTGGGGGGAGTGTTCTTTTGCTTGACAGAGGAGGAGGGGGCATTGTTCTCTTCCCGGACAGTTTGCGCCAGATAGCTCTCCAAAGTGCCTTCCCAGGCCACAACCGTCCCGCCTGTGACTACCCACAAGTGATCACAGGTGGTTTCCATGAGATCCCGGTCATGGGTGACCAGAATCACTGCCCCTGGATAGTCGGTCAACGCCTCTTCCAGGGCTGCTCGCGCTGCCATGTCCAGGTGGTTGGCCGGTTCATCAAGCAGCAACAGATTCGCACCAGAAAGAAATACATGGGCCAGGGCCAGTCGGACACGCTCGCCACCTGACAGATTGGCAATACGGGTCTGTACCGCCTCCCCTGAAAACAACAATCCTCCAAGCAGCGTGCGCAA
The DNA here is from genome assembly GCA_039908085.1 of Magnetococcus sp. YQC-5. Classification (GTDB taxonomy): domain Bacteria; phylum Pseudomonadota; class Magnetococcia; order Magnetococcales; family Magnetaquicoccaceae; genus Magnetaquiglobus. The sequence goes on along the minus strand of JAMOBH010000108.1, from coordinate 3,673 downwards.
GGCCGTTTCACCGAAATGTTCCGGTGCCGCTGACGCAGCAGATTCCAGGACAGTCTGTTCCGGTTTCAGGTATTCCAGGGCGTGTTGGGCAAAACGAGCCACGCGCACCCGGTCGCCCAGGGTCATCTCGCCTGTATCCGGCAACAATTCCCCGGCGATCAGTTTCAGCAGGGTGCTTTTTCCAGCTCCATTGACCCCAACCAATCCCACTTTTTGACCACGGGTCAGTTCCAGATTGACCCCTGAAAAAAGAGGTGTCCCATCGAAACTTTTTCCCAGATTCCGCGTCTTGATCACCTCCTGGGCGCAGGGCGGAGGCGTGGGAAAACGGATCTTGGGGGGGCGGGTGGTCTGGGCAGTCTGGGGGAGTGGGTCCATCCGTTCCAACGCCTTGACCCGACTTTGCACCTGACGCGCCTTGGTTGCCTTGGCCCGAAAACGACGGATGAAACATTCCAGTTCCGCCCGTTTACGGCTCTGAACTGCGGCGGTTTTTTCTTGGCTTTGGAGGTTGGTGGCTTTTTGTTCCAGCCAGGCGTCAAACGGTCCCGAATAGCGCGTCAGTCGTCCTGCTTCCAACTCCACCGTGACGTTGGTGGTCCGGTTGAGAAAAGATCGGTCATGTGAGACCAGAATCATGGCCAACGACCCGGTATTTTTTTTGAGGTGGTTTTCCAGCCACGTGGCGGATTCCAGATCCAGATGGTTGGTCGGTTCGTCCAGCAATAACAGATCAGGACGGGAAAACAGCAGGCGGGCCAATTGCGCCCGCATTCGCCAACCACCGGAAAACGTTTTCAGGGGCCGTTCCAGATCCCTGGGCGCGAATCCCAGTCCCATGAGAATCGAGGCAGCCCGTGCTTCGGCACTATACGCATTCAAGGTGGTCAACCGGAGATCAATCTCCCCCATGCGCGTGGTCAGGGATTCATGGTGGTGTTGGTAAGTGGATTCTTGCAGATGTTGTTGAATCGTCTCCCGCTCCTGACGCAGTTGGATCAGTTCCTCGTCACCGGTCAGGGTTTCAGCCAGCAAGGTAGGATCCCCATCCAGAATTTCCTGGCGCAGCAGACCCAGGCGAATGCCCCCCCGCCAACGAAAATGGCCCCCGTCGGTATCCAATTCCCCGGCGATCATGCGCAACAGAGTGGTTTTGCCCGTGCCATTGGGTCCGATCAACCCGATCCGGTCACCGGGATGGATCATCAGATCAGCCTGGTCCAGAATGAGTCTGCCGCCCAGATTTTTGGATATTTTTTCAATGATCAGCACTTGAATAACCCTGAGGGGAAATCCCACAGACCTTTTTTAAATGATTGAATAGAATGCCCTTTGGGCAAAAAAAACAACACCAAAACGCTACAGAATCGATCATGGGAAAATGCACCATGATGGAGATAAAACGCTACTTTCCGGGAAGACCACCGAGTTGAGAAAGCACTTGCGTTAAAAAATAGTCTTGACATGGAGTCCATACTGGCATGATATCCCCTTCATGACAGCAAGAGAAGGGGCAAAGGGGAGTGGCAATGGGATATAAGACCGGGTGGGCAGGAGTGGGACTACGGATCCAGGCTGATACGATATGAAAAAGAATGTAAAAATATTATTAGTTTCATTGCGCGATCCATTCATGGATTCGGATCGGGTCATGCCGCCCTTGGGTGTCATGGCTTTGAACGCTTTCTTGTTGGATCGGGGGTTTGATTCCCGGATCGAAATTGATTTCAAGTTTGATCAATTGGAAAGCTATGCCGCATTTACTCACATTGGCATCTCCTGCATGACACCGCAAAAGGAGCAGGCCTATCGCATTTTGCGCATGATCAAGGCAGACATGCCGGAAATTCAGGTCATTCTCGGCGGACCACATGCCAAATATTATTTGAGTGAATGTCAAAAATACCCGTTTGACAAACTTGTGATTGGCGATGGTGAACTGGCCCTGGAGGAGATCCTGACTGGTCGCGTCGCGGATGAAGAAAAAATCCTTACCCGTCCCATCTCCCAGGAATTGATGAATCAATTCCCTGTGCCTTATCGCGAGCCGGAGTTTTTGAATAATTACAGTTATACATTTCAGGGAATCCGGGCCTCGACGATTCTCACGGCCAAAGGGTGTCCGATGTCCTGCACCTTTTGTGAAGACGCACGCTCCAAAGTCAAACTCTATCACCCGGAATATGTAAGCAGACAGATTACAGATATCAAACAGGCCGGATTTGCAGGGGTCATGTTTTTTGATGATGTGTTTACATTATCCAAAAAACGGGTGGCTGATTTGGTGCAGGTCATCGCTCCCCATGATATCAAATATCGCTGTTTTGGGCATGCCAGAACCATGAACCATGAAATCGCCCACCTGTTGAGTCAGACCGGATGCATTGAAACCGGGGTGGGGGTGGAGTCTGGCTCCCAGAAAATCCTCGACACGGTCAGAAAAAAAACCACTGTGGAACAGAATCGGGCTTATGTCCAACTCTGCAATTCTTTTGGTATAAGAGTAAAAACTTTCATGATGTTGGGGCTTCCAGGTGAGGATCACTCCACAATTCAAGAAACCGAACGGTTTTTGGAATTCTTGATGGGTCAGACTTTTATCGGCCATGACGGCAAGCTGACCCATAATGATTTTGACATGACGATTTATTTTCCCTATGTTGGTACGGAAATTCGTCGTCAAATCGATGATCACACTGATGGTTCGATTGATCTGTTTTTCAGCCAAAATCCAGATGATATGAGTGGTTTTTACAAGGGGGTGGATGGTCAATCCGAGGTGGTGGTGCGTACAACGGCCTTGTTGCCAGAAGAGTTGGTGTTGTCTCAGCAACGGTTGTTGCGTGAATATAAGATTCATTAACAGTCCAGCACTATTATTAGATAAAAAGGATAAAAACGAATGGAAAGATTGAATCGTATTGTAGTTGATTCCTCGGATTCAATGACAGATCTTTGTGTTTTGGGGGCGCAATATCCCACAGACAAATCACCATACAATTGGGCACCTGAGCGAGAGGTTGCCCGTCATCCCTATACCGCCATTTATGATCTGTTGTTCTCTGCCTTGCGCTATCAGCCGATTGTATTGGGTGAAGTGGGGGTCTATTTGAATATGTCCATGCATATGTGGCGTGCCTATTTTCCTAACGCCCAGTTGTATGGCTGGGACTTCCTGCCGGAAATCCTGGATTTGGCCAAGGGGCATCGTCTTCATAATTGTTATTATGATAAACTCAACATGAATGACATTGAAGGGGTGTTTCAGGCCTTCAATAAATGCAATACCTATTTTGATGTCTTGATTGATGATTCAACGCATGCTTTTGCGCATCAAATCCTGTTTGCACATATGGCCTATCCGTTTCTCAAGCCAGGTGGCATGTTGATCATCGAGGATGTTTTTCGTCCATGGGATGAAAAAAATTATGAAGATACCTTGCGGCCTCTTTTCAAATATTTTTCCTCCGGCACTTTTATCGAAGCCAATCACAGGAATAAATTTTCACCCGGCACGGAAATTCCTTATTATGATAACGATAAATTGTTGGTTCTGTTCAGAAATCAGGAACCTGCCGGGATCAATCCACCCCTGGTGCCCAACCCACCTCTGATCGCTCAGGCTTTGGCCGACAGACGATGAAAAAGCAAAACCCTGGGGGATGAATCCCCC
>JAMOBH010000107.1:0-15815 GCA_039908085.1 Magnetococcus sp. YQC-5 | reverse complement strand
GGGGGGCGGTTCACCGCCCCCCAAGGTCTTGATTTTTTTAAAAACATGAGCACTCAACCTCGTTTGAACAACGGGATGAGACGTACAACAAATCGATAGATGGTATACTCAAACATCAGGTAATGAAAATTATGACGCATGCGAAAGAGGGCGATTGGTTTATAGATTCGTGCCAGCAGACGCAACACTCGAAACCAAGGGGTTTGATTGCCATGGGATTCCCGGATAATTTTGTCGTCTGCCACAAAGGCGGCCAATTGCATCACCTTAATCATATTATTATGTTCTTTAGTATACCATGGGTGAACAATCTTGTTTTTGGCGTCAGTGTTGTCCATCTCGATCCATTCATCCATGGTGCGGGGAGCCTGATAGCCAAATTTTTCCTGGGCTGTTTCCAGCATTTTTGTCCCAGGAATAGGTTTCCAATCTGCCCCGCCCACGCCGAAATAGGCCTGGGGATTATCACGCAAAAGTTGCAAAATAGTCTCTTTGGTGGTAACTACGTCCTCGTAAGTTTCACCAGGTGCTCCGTAAAAAAAGTTGTAATGCGGAATCAGTTGGGGATGACGTGCCAATTTCTGGTTGACACGGAGGATTTGTTCGCGTGTGATACCTTTTTGCATTTGTTCCAGAATCCGATCACTGCCGGTTTCCACTCCGACCATGATCATCCTTCCGCCTGCCTGGACCATCAGATCCAAAAAATCGTCATCCATTTTGTCCAACTCATTGATCCGTGCCCCCCGAAATTCCATGGTAAGGCCCATGCCTTCCTCGATGATCCGGTTGAACAGGCGTCGCATTCGTTTGAGATCAACGAAACTGGTGTCATCGATAATACTCAAATGGGTGACTTGATAACGGTCGATGAGCATACGAATATGACCAATCACTTCGTCATCAGGATCAGGCAACCATTTTTTGCCCTTGATCACACTATAGGTGGCTGGACTGACACAAAATGAACACTTGTAAGGGCATCCAACAGAGGTGAACAAAGGAAAAAATCGTTGTCCCTTGTAAAGACGCTGGTAATTAGGTGAGTTTACATCCACAAGAGAATAAGGGATCTCCAAATAGTGCAGTCGTTCAAACTGGTCAGAGCGCGGGTTATGAACCGGCTGGCCTTGAGCATTTTTGTAGGAAATCCCGGCCACTCCAACGGGTTCCTTGCGGCCAGCCTGCAATACAGTGATCAATTCGGCCAAGGGTATGGAGCCGTCACCACGAATCAGGTAATCGACAAAATCCTCTTCCACGGTTTCCGGCAACAAGGTGACATGGGGACCGCCCCAAACAATGGGCGTGGTTGGCCAGTGTTGACGGATAAAACGGGAAATGTCCCGTGCGTTGCGCAACGGCGAGCCAGTCATCACCGAGATGCCAACCAACCGGAAACCAATGGCCATGCGTTGGGTCAGGACACTCTGCCAGTCATTGGATTCGCACCGCAAATCGACCAGTTCCACAGTATGACCCTGCTTGACAGAATCAGTGGCCGCATAGATCAGACTCAAAGGCAGATCCACCACCATGCTGTCCATGCTGCCCAGTCGAGGATAAATGAGCAGAACATCTTTCATGGTATGGATACTCCCAATGGATTGTTTGACACATCCAGCTCCTTTAAAGAAAAATCAGGCATCATCCCGGACCAAAGAGAGAATGACAATATGCCCTTTGAACCTCGGACACAACAGCCGATCTTCCAGAACAAACAGCCGATGCAGCACAGGAAAGAGCAGGCAGTAGAGTTGATAGATACGGGAGTTCCTGACCGCCCCCAGGCTGGCCTGATCTTTCAGGGTATGCTTGCGGAAATAGACCCATTTGAGCAAATCCATAACCAACTCGGAAAACAAAAACATGGCATAACGCCATTCCAGGATTTGCAAGCCTTTTGTTGATGCAATCATGGAATGCAAGGTTTCCCGGCCATAACCGATGCGATAATGATATTCACCGTTACCGGGTTGGTCATGGCCCAGATTACGCAAAGGGGCATAAGCGCGCACGCCTTCCAGGGAGGGTACGGTGATCAACAGCCTGCCTGCCGGTTTGAGAACCCGTTTCATTTCTGCCAGACACCGTTGATCCTCTCCATCGGGCAAGTGTTCCAGCACCTCAGAACAGAGAACCAGATCGAAAGTTGCATCCTGATAGGGCAAATGCGCGGCATCCCCACGGATGACCTTGGCGTGAGTGCCGGCTGTTTGCAAAGAGGCGTGATCCATGTCAATACCATATCTATCCCAGCCTTGACCCAGGTGATTCAGCAGGTAGCCAATTCCGCATCCCACTTCCAGCATCCGTCCCCCGGTCGCAACAGGCATCAATTGAGCCAGATGATATTCGCGCAATCGGGTATGCACGGAATAGCGTAAAGGAGAACTTTCGGTCATTGGCGTCTCTCCTGGAAATGCCATGAGTTCAATCGGGTTCCCATCAGACCAACCACGCCACCCAACAGGATCAAAAAGTCAAAAGGGGCGCGATACTCAGGCAATTGATTGACAAAACTTGAGGCAAAAATCAGCAGCATGGCAGGCACCAACAAGGTCGCCAACAGCCTGACCTCCAGGGAGCGTATTCTGAATACCAGCAGAAAGGATGCAAGCATGAAAAAAAGCATAGGAGGCATAAGGGTGGACAGGAAATATTTGATAAGAAAGGCAATATGATAATTGCCTTCGGTCTTGAACTGTTTCATTATGATGTTAATTTTATCTTTGATCTTGGCCTCATCCACTTTGGAGGGGGGATATGGAGTGCCTGTGAACCGGGCAAGATCAGGACGGGAAGAATAGGATATGGGAATGGCCTTGGGATTGGGTTTTATGCTGTCGGTTGGGGGATGATCAGAGCCGTTGACGTGGGTTGTTTCTGGTGAATTCTCTGGTGGCATCTCTTTGGCAAGTGGGAGAGGGCCAAGCGCATCGTTGATATACATGCGCCAAGTCGAAGTAAACAGGGCCTTGAAAAATTCGGCAGGTTTGGCTCGAATGGATTCATAAGCGGCATTTTTGAGAATATCTGGGTATACATTATCCAAATAGATCAAATCGCCAAATTTGCGCATATCCAGACTGTGGGTCATGAATTGATGCAGATCGACTTGATTTTGTACATAAACGTCCTGGGTGAGCAGTTCTTCTTGAATGGTTTTGATCAATTTTTGATTATGCGGTCCGTACTCAGGAGAAAATTTGGGGGCGAGTCGGTAGACAAAAAAGGCCGGGATGATCACGCCAGATGGCGGGGTGATCATGAATTTATCAAAATGCACATAATTATAGCTGGAGAAACCGAGCAGGCCAACCATCACTCCCAAAGCAAGCATGGCAGAACGCAGCCAAGTCTGCCTGGAGATGCCAAAACAGACGAGTGGAAAGGCGATGGCAAGCAGCAAAATAATACCCGTTTGTCGCATCAACAAAGGCAAAACGGTAAGCAAACCAAGAAAAAAGGCCGTGATATTAGAACCAGAACGAAAAAAATGCACGACGCACGCTGTCCAAATGGAAGTCGCCAAGCAAAACAGGGGATAGCCGTCCAGTCTGTGGAATGTGGCCAGGACGCTGAAATTCAACAGCATGATGAGAGTTACAACCCGTGCGGTCATCACCCCAAACAGTCGTGCCGTGTAGTAACTGGTGGCAAGATGTGTGAGATACATCGCCAGAAACGCCCATTCGATCCATGGCAAGGACCATTCACTGATCCAACCAAGGATATGACTGGCTCCAGCCGGGCGAAAAAAAGAACTGTTTGAGATAATTCCATAGGCATGTTCAAGATAAATCCAATATTCCCGCCCAGGTTCCATGGGCCATGCCAGAGAAAAAAACAAAAATAATAATGATGCCACACCCAGCATCACCAACAAGAAAATGATTTCCTGGTATATGGGATTGACGGATGGATCAACTCTGCCGGCAGAAAGGGTCATGTTGGCATCTCAGGAGTTTGAGGGATCTATTGTTTTTTTCCCAGTTGAAAATTAACCATCATTCCGAAATGGCGATCAATAAAGCGATACAAAAAAGTCGGCATGATTTTATGCAAGTGAATCGGGCCAAGATAAAGAAACCGGAACGGAAAATGGCTCCGGCACACGCTGTCGATACGGAATTGGGCGAAGAGGTGTTGGAATTCATCGTCGGAGTAAAAACGTCCGATTGGGTTGGTCGGTCCGTCCATGAGGCGATAGAAAGTATCATAGTCTGCGGCATGTTGAATGCCATCCCGTTTGGGGGGAGCCTTGAGCAGGCGACGCAGAAAAAAGGTGGCAATCGGAAAGAGGATGGGATTGAAAAAGAACAATTGGCCATACAAACTGATATATGCGGAACCACCTGGTTTGATGACCCGCCATGCTTCCGCGATTCCTTGTTCGGTATTGGGTATGTGGTGCAAAACCCCGATGGAGGTGATGCGGTCCAGCACCCCAGTCTGAAAGGGCAGGAACTGGGCATCGGCTTGAATGGCCAGACCATTGTAGAGATCATAGGTACGCAAGGCTTCGCGGGTGCTGATGGCGGCTTTTTCGGTGAAATCGACTCCCATGGAAAAGGCCCCATGCTTGGCCGCCTGTTTGACCACCCATCCCGAACCAGATCCGATATCCAGAGTTGTCAATCCTCGGAGAGTTTCAAATCGATACTCCTCCATGGAAAACATATCTACTTCATTTTTACGCCACAAGTCCTGTGCTTCGTAGTATTCTTTGGAATAAAGGGGTTTGCTGGTTTCGTATTGATAATGGGGACTGTCTTCCCAATGTTCTTTGGCCTGGGCCAACAACGGATCATCCACAGTGAGAAAGCGGGGAATGTCATCGATGATGGGATATTCCCGTTGACAGGGGGCGCAGACATAACGCCGACTTTGCGGGGTATCGATCAGGGTCAACACCCCTTTGCAATAGGGACATCCCAACCATTGGAGTGTGTGGTGAAAGTCGAACATGCTCGTGCCTTTGGTGCGGTACGGGTAGTGAGAGCAATGTATAGAACGCAGATATCATACGCTTCGTGCATCAAAATACAATACATTTTTGGGCATCCCTTGCTTAACCCTGACCATCTTGGGATGGTTGGTTGCGTGGCTCTCGCCCCTGGACCCCACCAGGGGTATAATCCCCCTGGACTTCTGATAGTATAAAACTTAATATCAAGAAATAATTTTAATTTATGGACGAAAAAAAAATTGGGGTCCAAATGAACCTTTAGTTTTCCAGGTTTGCCGTCAATACGGATTCCGTGGCGGGACAGACTCCATAATGCGCAACATGCCAGCCAAACGGGCCGGGGCGATTGCACCTGCCAACACCGCCGCACGCAGTGCGCAGTCAGGTTCCTGACCATGCTGACAGTTGGAAAAACGGCATTTTCCCAAAAACGGCACCACGTCTCGAAACAACCCTGGAACAGCTTCGCGCTCCACGCCATGCAGACCAAATTCCCGTACTCCAGGCGAGTCAATGAGAAATCCCCCGCCTGGCAACCGATACAACTGGGCTGTGGTGGTGGCATGCCGCCCCTGTCCGGTGCCTGCATGCACCTCGGCGGTTTTCAAGACGGCGTCTTTTGTCCAACAGTTCACCAGCGAGGATTTGCCGACTCCAGATTCACCTACCAACACCGAGGTCACATCACGCAAAGCCTCTTCCAGGGAGGTCAGACCTGATCCCAACAGGGCCGAAGTCCAAAACACGGGATATCCCATCCGCACATAGGGTTCGAGCATCTCTTCTTCGAGATGACGGTTGGCACCCTGGTCTGACTTGTTGACCACCAGAATGGCTTCGATCCTGGCCTTTTCGGCGGCGGCCAGATACCGATCCAAAAGGCCAGGATTGGGAGTGCCACTGGCTGTGACCACGACAATCCGATCCACATTGGCGGCCACGGTCAGCAGGCGTTGATAGGGACCGGGACGTTGCAAAACCGTCTGGCGCGGTTGCACTCCGACAATCACCCCCTGGGCCTGTTCGCCGACCCGACGCCAAATGACCTGATCCCCGCATACCGGATCTTCCTGGAGCGTCTCACGCACGGCGCAACGAAACCGCATTCCTTGCGGGTTTTCAACCTCCACGTTCAACCCGAAGTGGGCCATGACCCGTCCTTCTTCTTCTGGTCCCAGGTCCATGGCTTGCTGAATTTCATTGCGACCGGCTCGATTCGACCGGGCAGCACGCATCACACGAATGCGTTCCTGTTGTCGCAATGTGAGATCTTTTCCAATTCTTTTCCTTGGCATGGGAATTCCATTCTTTTGTTACAAAAATTCGACTTTCCACATCAGACGGGAGCACTGTTTGCCGGGTACAAAAAAAACCATTCCGCCAAGTGGAATCCAGGGGCCAACGCCCTGGATGGAGTTTGGAGTGTGAACCATTATAATCCATTGCACCAGAGTTTCAAATGGTCCCGATTGATGGAATGGGTCGGTCCAATTCACGCCATGATGGGATTCTGCGAACCGTCACAGCCCGGCACAGTCAAGTATATGGACACTGTTTTTGAAGATAATCAATGACTGACGGAGGGGTCAGGGCGTGCAAACTTTCCCCTGTGCGCAAACGACGTCGCAGCTCCGTGGAAGAGAGATCCAATAAACAGGCTGACTGCGTGAAAAAACCATAACGACCCAATTTTTGATAATCCAGATCTTCGACACATCCCACCCGAAAACGTTCCAGAAAGGCCATGGCCGGGACATTGGCTGCCTGGATGACAAAACCAGGGCGGGCCAACAGACAAATATGGGTATAATCAAGAATGCGCTGCCACTCCTTCCAAAGATGCAATTCATGCAAAATATCGGCTCCAATCAACCAAACCGGCTCATCTTGGGGAGCGTATCGATGCCAGGCTGCCACCGTATCCACTGTGTAGGAAATCTCCGCGCGCATGGCCTCGATATCCCACACCTCGAACCCAGGCTGATCCGCCAAAGCCAAACGCAACATCTCCAGCCGGTCAGGGACCGGAGCCAACACCTCCTGTCTCTTAAATGGATGCAGCCCAGACGGAATGAAAACCACCCGTTCCAACCCCAAAGCCGTCATGGCAGCTCTGGCGGGTCGTAAATGACCATAATGGGGGGGATTGAACGCCCCCCCCAACAAACCCGTCTTTGCGGTCACTGACGTAACTGGCCCTCTCCCAATACGATGTATTTCAAACAGGTCAAACCTTCCAAACCCACCGGACCGCGCACATGCAGCTTGTCCGTGGAAATCCCCATCTCCGCACCCAATCCAAACTGAAAACCATCATTGAAACGAGTCGATGCGTTCACCATCACAGCGGAAGAATCCACTTCCCGCAAAAAACGCATGGCCCGTTGATGATCCTTGGTCACGATCGTCTCGGTATGTCGGGAAGAGTGGGCATCAATATGGGCCAAGGCCTCATCCAGGCCATTCACCACCCGCACAGACAAAATAGCGGCCAGATGTTCCGTATCCCAATCTTCAGGCTGGGCAGAAACCACAGGGATCGCATTCCCAATCAGATACCGGGTACGCTCACACCCACGCAATTCACATCCTGCCGCATGCAAACGCCCACAGGCCATGGGTAAAAACTCGGCAGCCACAGCTTCATGCACCAGCAAGGTTTCAGTGGCGTTGCACACCCCGGTACGCTGCATCTTGCCATTGAAAATCAATTCATTGGCCATTGCCAGATCCGCAAATCGATCCACATAGGTATGACAAATTCCGTCCAGATGCTTGATGACCGGAATATGCGACTCCTCCATGACCCGCCGGATCAAACCCTTGCCTCCACGCGGAATGATGACATCCACATAGGTGTCGCTCTTGAGCAAAGCCCCCACTGCGGCCCGATCAGGGGTGTCGATGAACTGTATCGCCTCCGGGGGCAAACCAGCAGATTGCAACCCTTGTGAAAGACGTTCGGCTATCGCCCGGTTGGAGTGAATCGCCTCCGAGCCGCCACGCAAAATCACGGCATTGCCTGACTTGACGCACAAGGCCGCTGCATCGGCGGTCACATTGGGTCGGGATTCGTAAATGATGCCAATTACACCCAAAGGAACGCGCATCCGGCCTACCAGCATGCCATTGGGACGGGGTTTCAACTCGGTGATCTCTCCCACCGGATCAGGCAAAGCCGCAACCTCCTTGATGCCGTCCGCCATGGATTGAATGGCCTTGTCGGTCAAACGCAACCGATCAATCAGGGCCGGGGCCAATCCATTGGCTGCGGCTGCGTTCAGATCTTTGGCATTGGCTGCCTGGAGGGTTTCAGCGTCGTCCAACAAAATCCTGGCCATGACTTCCAGTGCCTTGTTGCGGGAATTTCCATCCATGGCTGCCATCAGACGCGCCGCGCGTCGTGCTTGTTGGCCGATCTGTTCCATCCATGCGGTTATGTCTCTCATGTCTGTTTGCTCCTGCTTTTGATTATGATTATTTTTTGATCGCAGTTTGACTTTAAGCTTTTCAGAAACATTTTCGGATGCCGCAAGATCACCCATCCGTGTGCCGCTGCAAATTTCATCCAACAGTTGGGATGGATTCCTATAGCCCAGCGCACGCTCCAAGATATCCTGGACAAAAGCCGACTGGCTCATCTTGAGCCGTCTGGCCTCCTGCTCCACCCGCGCCTCCAGAACCGGGTCCGATTGCATTGACAGGGTCATGGCATTCTACTAAATACCTGATAAATTTCATGATCATTCTAGTGGCCTGACCGACCTGACTACTGACCAAACGCCTCCGATGCAGCAATCGGCAACCATAATTCGATGAGGCGGGTGGTCATGGCGTCAACTCATAATTTTGTTTATTGTCTTGCACGATTTCTTCCCAGGAAAGACGACGCTTGAGGTCATTGCCCCAGGAAAAATCCACGATTTTCTCGTGTTGCAGACGCCCGACAACGATGCCGGGGGCAATGCCTAACGTCTCGGCAAAAGTCCGCACCGAGGCTAAAGTATGCGGGTGCTGCTGCTTGAAGGTATCCCAACGGGCAAAGGGAATGAAAAATTCGACAGCAAACCGGTTGGCCTCGTCTTCCTTCTCTTGATTTATCTCTGCCACCCCCTCCAGAAACATATCCTTCTTGCCGTGCAGGAGAAGATGCCCCGCCTCATGAAAAAACGTAAACCAAAGCTGGTCATCGCTTTTATAACGCAAGCTAAGCTGAATCAACGCCTTGTTGGAAGTAAGCCACCGGGTTGCTCCAGAGATCCCAGTCTTGGGCAGGTCCGGGATCAAGACGACCGCCACGCCAACTCCAGAACACAACGAAATGAGGCGTGGCAGGACATCTTGTGGCGGCTCTCTGGTCAAACGGCGGATTTCCGTCAATACCCCCTTGAATTTTGACTTGTCGAACGCTGCACATGGAATACCCTGAGCCTGAATCTCCCCCTGACGCAACCAAGCGGACACGGCGATGGCGTCGATCATACCTTTCTGGGACTGACGGAAGACAGCCACGGGGGATCCATTCCAGACTTCCTCCCATTGCGCACGGGAGGCTACGCCAAAAAACCTAAATATTTCGGCAAGCTGTTCTTTCTTGTCCTGGTACTTCTTAATCCAGCCAGAAACGAGCATCCTTTGAACCGGAACCTGTTTCAGCCAACCGAGATCGTCTTCAAGACGTTTTTGATCGGCTAAACGAGCGACATCCTCTTCATAAAGTTGTTGCAGGTTGTTCCAATAACTGGCAGAGTGGCCGACCGTGCGTTCCAATTTCAGCGCGGTATCCGCTGTAATCGCAGCTTTACCACGAATAATCTCGTTGATATGCTTGAGTACAATGCCGGTGCGCGTGGACAACTCGGTTTGGCTCATACCCAGGGTGCTGAGGTACTCCTCCAGCATTTCACCTGGATGAACGGCATAATCCGGGACATAGTGATTTGCGATCAGCTTATTCATGAGTATCCTCCACACCAATGATCGTGATGGCCGTGACCAGATACCAGTCGAGCCCACCTTCGGACCGCTGCGGAACGGGATCATTGGCGGGTTCAAAAATCAGGCGATAAGGATCATCCAAATCCATGGACAACTGTCTGGCCCGATTGCCCTTCAGTTCGTGGCAGCGCTCCGCATGTTGATGGGGTGGCCAAAATTCACCCAGGTGAGGAGCCGCGCGAATCGCTTTGAGACGCAGGACAATCAACCGTGCCCGCCTTGATCCATGGGCTTTTTGCAGGGACTGCATGCTGCCACACTCTTTCTCCAACTTCCGGTTGCGAAAGACGATTTCCATGAAATATTAACCCACAAGGTAAAAAAAATCGATAGAAAAATTCAAAATCGATGGAAAAATTCAATACCGCATCGATTCTCTTTCGGGTCGTCCCTGCATTGCAGGAATCTATAGAAATTCCAATCGGTAACATGAGTTTTTCCTTCACGCAATCATGCAATTCTCTTTTTACCAAGATATTATTATTTTTATTGTATTTTGCCAGATAGATTATCCTTTTTGTAATTTTTGTGTCCGCAAAACTGAATAAAATTTTTTGCAAACCCCAAAATAAATCATCCAAAGATGCTCAGGGTTTAATTGATCAAAAAAAAAGATTAGAGAAGGTTCTTCAACCCTTAAGGTCATGAATGAAACCCTCAATCAAAATCCCTCTGAAATTCTTGGGTCAGGACCATATTGTCCCGATGGATGACCTCTTCGCTGCCGAGATAACCCAAAATCCCTTCGAACTGACGACTGTGACGACCGGCGATGCAGTGAAGATCATGGCTGTTATAATTAACGATTCCCTTGGCCAACTGCTGACCCTGGGTATCCTGACAATGCACAACCGCACCGCGCGCAAACTCCCCCGTCACTTCCCGGATCCCCTTGGCCAACAAACTTTTGCCAGCCTGCAAGGCTGCCACGGCTCCCTGATCCAGAATCAATTCCCCACGCCCCACACGTGCGTTGACGATCCAACGCTTGCGGGCTGGCAAAGGGTTCTCATGTCCCAAAAACAAAGTGCCCACTGGATCAGGTCCAAACAGTTCAGTAATAGGATGGTCGCGAAAGCCACTGGTCAACACCATGCGACATCCACTCCGCGCTGCCATGCGTGCAGCCTTGATTTTGGTGATCATTCCCCCTCTGCCCACCTGGGATCCGACCCCTCCGGCCATGGCTTCCACCGCAGGCGTCACATGTTCAACCAAAGGAATAAAACAGGCATGGGGATTTGTTCTTGGATTGGAATCGTACAAACCTTCGATGTCAGAAAGCAGAATCAACAAATCAGCGTCTACCAGATCTGCCACATTGGCAGAAAGGGTGTCGTTGTCACCGAATTTCAACTCTTCGGTCATGACCGTGTCGTTTTCGTTGACTACCGGGACCAGGCCCAGATCCAACAATGTTTTCAAGGTGTCTCGAGCATTGAGATAACGCCGTCGGTTTTCCACGTCGTCACGAGTGAGCAGGGCTTGGGCCACATAAACACCTTGCGCGGCAAAAGCCTCTTCATAATGCCGCATCAACACCCCTTGTCCGGCAGCCGCAGCAGCTTGTTTTTCTTGCAAGGAGATCAGAGGACGTTTCAATTTCAATCTTGGAATACCGGCAGCCACAGCCCCGGAAGTCACCACCACCACCCGACGCCCCTCCTCCATGAGACGCACGATCTCTGCGGCCCGTTCCGCAATCCAGTTCAAACGCAACCCGGAACCCCCTGCGGTCAGGAGATTGGAACCGATCTTGACCACAATACGCCGTGACCTGGCAACCTCTTGCCAAGCCTGACGCAAACGGGTCATGGATTCATCTGACCCAGATACATTCGACGTCATCCTGGTGCTCGCCTTGTTCGTCTTGTTCGTCACTGTCATGGTCGTCATCAAAGCGTCCTCGCCTTGGATGGACACCACTTCCCCGGCCCGCTTTGGTGGGGGCATCCGGGAGCGGGGCATAACAGGCTTCCAGGTCGTGACGCTTCTTCTCGGCTTCCACACGGAGATACAAGGCGTTCATCAACTCCTGAATCCCCTCGCCGGTGGCCGCAGAGATGTAATGTATCTCTTCCACCTCTTTTTTGATGGCCTTGCGAAATTTTTTAAACACTTTTTTACGGTCGTCCGGGGGGATCAAATCGCATTTGCTCACTACGGCCCATCGGGGTTTGGCGGCCAGGGTGGGAGAATAGGCCGCCAATTCAGCTTCGATCATTCGAAAGCGAGTCACCAAATCGACCTCTTCCATGGGGGAGGCGTCTACCAGATGCAACAGCAACGGACATCGCTCAATGTGTTTGAGAAAGGCCCGTCCCAACCCGCGTCCTGATTCTGCCCCTTCCACCAGACCTGGGATGTCGGCCATGACAAAACTGGCATCCATATCAATCCGCACCACCCCCAGATTGGGCACCAGGGTGGTAAAGGGATAATCGGCAATTTTGGGACGAGCAGCAGATACCTTGGACAACAGGGTGGATTTACCCACATTGGGCATGCCGGTCAGGCCCACATCGGCCAGGAGTTTCAGCTCCAGCCAAACCCAACGCTCCACGCCAGACTCGCCGGTCTGAAATTGACGCGGTGAACGATTGATCGAGCTTTTGTAATGCATGTTTCCCTGTCCACCGCGACCACCAGGGGCCACCACGAAACGTTGTCCAGGGTGCAACAAATCGCACAATACAGCCCCATCGGTATCATCACGTACCAGGGTGCCCACGGGAACCCGAATTTCCAGGTTGTCAGCCGAACTGCCTGTTCGGCCCTTGCCCATGCCATTGATGCCGCGTTTGGCCTTGAAATGTTGTGTGTAACGGAAGTCGATCAGGGTATTCAAGTGGGAATCGGCCACGAAAATCACATCGCCGCCACGCCCACCATCGCCTCCATCCGGGCCACCCAAGGGGATGTATTTCTCCCGGCGAAACGAAGCAGCCCCGGTTCCTCCGTCGCCTGATTTGACGAAGATTTTGACCTCATCCAGAAAACGCATGCCGTGTATTTAAGCTCCCGGCTTTGATGCCAACATTTCAGACCATACGAGATGCTTCCTCGTAACAAAACACACTAACAGATGCCATTGAATCCACTTCAGTCGGCGATGACATGAACAAAACGACGATTGTTGCGTTCAGCAAACGTCACTTTGCCTTCCACCAAGGCGAAAAGGGTAAAATCTCTGCCCATGCCCACACCATCACCGGGATAGACATTCGAACCCCGTTGTCTGATGAGGATATTGCCCGGAATGACGACCTGTCCGCCGAACCGCTTGACGCCAAGACGGCGTCCGATGGAATCGCGTCCGTTGCGGGTACTGCCGCCTGCTTTTTTATGCGCCATGATCTTCTCCTGCTGATAACGTTTTTTCGGTCAAAGGGCCAGCACCATGCAAGACTTAAGGCCTGATTTCGGTTACCCGAACTTCTGTCAGGCTTTGCCGATGCCCATGGCTCCAGCGATAATTTTTGCGCCGTTTCTTTTTAAAAACAAGCACTTTCTTGTCACGAAACTGGCGCAGGATGGTTGCCGTCACCTGGCTCTGTTCCACGGCTGATCCGGTTGCGATACCGTCCTGGGCGGAAACGAGCAACACGTCGTCAAACTGGATCGCGTCTCCTTCTGCACCGGGCAATTTTTCGATACGCAGGACATCATTGACTGCCATTTTATATTGTTTTCCGCCTGTGCGGACGACTGCATACATGTCTACCACTCCTTGTTTTTGCTGCTTCCAAAGCTGGGATGAAATCGTAAAACGTTCTATTATCACCTCGAACCAGAAAATGTCAACCCAAAACTCTTGAGCAACGCCAAAGTTTCGAACAAAGGCAAACCCACGACTCCAGAATAGGAGCCTTCCACATGCGCAGCCAGAAAAGCCCCCAGTCCTTGGATGGCATAGGCACCTGCCTTGTCCATGGGTTCCCTGGTGGCCACATAGGCTGCGATTTCGTTGGCGGTCAATTCTTTGACCCGAACTTTGGACTCCACCACCAGGGAACGCCCCATGGGATCGTTGTGTCTGAAAACCGCCACTCCCGTCAAAACCCGATGGATGGTGCCTGACAATCGGGTCAGCATGGCTGTGGCCTCTGCGGCATCCTGGGGTTTGCCCATGATTTCTTCGCCCAGGACAACAATGGTGTCTGCTCCCAGAACCAAATCCACATGCGGGGCCAGACCAGCCTGGGCCTTGGCACGTGCCATTCGTTCCACATAGTGGATTGCGTCTTCACCAGAGCATCTGGTTTCGTCCACGTGGGCAGGCCATACCTCCGGGTTCAAGCCCACCTGACGCAAAAGTGTCAGCCGACGCTCCGAAGCTGACGCCAGACGCAAACGGACTCCTTCCGGATGCCAAAGTGGGGAGGTGCCAGAGGCCTGCAACCCCTTTTTTGAAGAATTTACCAAAAACCGTCTCCCGATTGGTCAAGAACACTTGACGGTTTCCCCGCAAGGCTCCTATTGTTGGTAGCTTAAATTACATCACCACAGGGTCGGCTCTCCGTATGGCCGAACCTGGTGTTTATCTTCGCGCTTTATCCAGTGAAAAGCCAGCCATACATGAAACGCCTTGCTTCTTCCAATTTGCCACCGGTTCTCGAACGCCTTGGAGATCTTATCGGGCCTGATCTGGAGCGGACGAATGCCATTATTCTGGAACAGTTGAACTCTCAGGTGGAATTGATTCCCAAACTGGGTGCTCACATTATTTCCAGTGGTGGTAAACGTTTACGTCCGGTTCTGACACTTCTGGCAGCCCGTTTGTTCAAATATTCTGGATCTGACGACGCCCTGTTGGCCGCTGTGGTGGAATTCATTCACACAGCGACTTTACTGCATGATGACGTGGTGGATCGTTCCGATACCCGACGTGGACGTGCCACGGCCAATTCGGTCTGGGGCAGCAAGGCACCGGTTCTGGTGGGGGATTATCTGTTTTCGCGTTCCTTCCAGATCCTGGTGGGACATGGCAATCTTAAAGTATTGAAAATTATTGCCGATGCCTGTGCCGTCATCTCCGAAGGGGAAGTGATGCAACTGGTGGCCACCAATGATCTTTCCACCACCGAGGAACGCTATCTGGAGGTGGTGGCGCGCAAGACAGCCACGTTGTTCGCCTCTGCGGCCCAACTTGGAGCGGTTCTCAACCACCGCCCGGAGGCTGAAGAGCAATCGCTTGCTCGCTATGGACTCCTGTTGGGCAATGCCTATCAGGTGGTCGATGACGCTTTGGATTATGCCGCTTCCAATGAAGTTTTGGGCAAAAGTGTTGGGGACGACTTCCAGGAGGGCAAAATCACCTTGCCGGTGATTCACGCCTATCGGCACGGCACTGAAGAAGAAAAAAATTTCTGGCGTGCCTGTCTGGAGCGCAAGGAACCTCCTGCCGATGGCTTGCAACGGGCGATTCATCTGGTGCGGGAACGTGGTTCCCTGGATTATGCCATGCAACGGGCCAAACAATTTGCCCATGAGGCCAAAATGCAACTGATCGGTCTCCCCGATACCCCGGAACGGGAAGCCATGGCCATGCTGGCCGATTTTTCCGTTGAACGGGACTATTGACTTCATCGGATGCGGTGTATTATCTTATTGTTTGATGGTGTGTCGGGGTGTGGCTCAGTCTGGTAGAGCACAGCGTTCGGGTCGCTGGGGTCGTGAGTTCGAATCTCGCCACCCCGACCAATAAAATCAAATAGTTACAGCCACTC
Source organism: Magnetococcus sp. YQC-5 (assembly GCA_039908085.1). Lineage (GTDB taxonomy): Bacteria > Pseudomonadota > Magnetococcia > Magnetococcales > Magnetaquicoccaceae > Magnetaquiglobus. Next base: position 116 of record JAMOBH010000107.1, on the reverse strand, counting down.
GCAAGGTGGCTGTTTTTTGTTTCGGAAGAAAAATCAAGACCTTGGGGGGCGGAGAACCGCCCCCCAATCCCCCCCACCCTTTTTTTTTTAAAATTATTAAAAAAAAAGAGGGGGTC
>JAMOBH010000106.1:0-15846 GCA_039908085.1 Magnetococcus sp. YQC-5 | reverse complement strand
GGGGTCTGGGGAGGCGGTTCACCGCCTCCCCAGTTTTTTTCAGGATAAGTCAAAAGCAAAACCCTGGGGGATGAATCCCCCAGACCCCCTCTTTTTTTTTAATATTTTTTTATATTTTGGTGATATCACTGTAAAGACGACACACCCCACGTCCTGCATCCTTGGCGGCATACAGGGCCATGTCTGCATGTTTGAGCAAGACCTCCTTGTTGTCAGCGTGATCTGGAAAGAGAGCGACCCCGACACTGACGCCGATGACGCAATCATGTCCATTGAGGAGATAGGGATGAGCCACGTCATGAATGAGACGCTCTCCCAGGATGCGAGCTGTTTCTGCACCAGAACACTCAGGCAAGAGAGCAGCGAACTCGTCGCCACCCAAACGAAAAATGACATCGGATTCACGCAACGACTGTTTCAGACGGATGGCGACCTCTTTGAGCAACAGATCGCCGATGTCGTGTCCCAGAGTGTCATTGACGGGTTTGAAATGGTCGAGATCCAGATACATCACGGCCATGTTGCGGTGATATCTTTCGCAGATGGTGATGGCCTGGTCCAGGAGCTGGTTGAAGAGCCTGCGGTTGCCAAGGCCGGTCAGGGGATCCCGAATGGCCATGAGTTCGAAACGTTCTTTTTGATGACTCAACTCGCCAATATAGGAGTAGATGGCAGTAGAGGCGGTTTCGAAGGCCTGGTCCAGGATTTGGATTTCGTTTCCTGCCTGGATATGCATGATTTCCGGGATCTGCAGATGTTCATTGGAACAGACTTCCACCAGGATCAAGGCCTTGTTGCGCAGGCGGTGCAAGGGTTTGAGAATCAGGTGATGCACCGTGAAGCCCAACAGGAAAATCATGAAAATGATGATGATTGAAGACCATGCCAAGCGGATGGAATGGTCATGGAGTGTTTTTTTGATGGAAGTCAAATCCAAAGGAAGGATCAGGCAAAAGGTTGAGTCAACGATCTGAATGGGGGCAAAATAAACGGCCTGATCGGATTCTTTTTGGTAGAGAGTGACAGGGGGCTTGTTGAGGATGCAGGATTGGATCTGCTCAGGAGTAACCTTAGGCCAGGCGTTGGCATCGAAGGAAGGTGCCAAGGTGTGGTCAGGTCTGCCGAAGGCGATGCCAAGGGATTTTTTGGGGGTCAAACGCTTGGCCAACTCGGTATCGATCCAAAAACCCAGGAGCAGAAGGCCGACGGTTTGGCGTTGCACCATGATGGGGGCGATGGCCATGACAGACCATTGATTATTGATTGCAGCCGCAATCAGATGGCCTCTATTTTTGAGAGCGGTTTGGATCGCATCTTGAGGAAATACGGCATCACTTTCAGTGACATTAGTTGTATAAAGCGTTTTGCCATTGGCGTCGATCACCCCGATGAAATCCACGCCTTGGATGGAGTCAGCCAGGAACAGCACCTTGCGCATCAGTCGATTGAAGTCTTTGGTATAATAAGTAAATGCTTCCTGAAGCTCGCCATCTCTGGAGATGACATGGGCCAGTTGGATCAAGGTGCTGGATTCATGTTCCAACAGGAAGCTGACCTGTAAGGTCTGTGCTTCATTTTCGATGTTCGACTTGTTGTGAAGTGATTGATAGAGGAAGGGATAATTAATAAAATACCCCACCCCCATGGTGGTTGCGACCGTCAATATCAGCAAACCCAGCATGGGATAGAGCAGGCTGCGTTTGCGAATGTGGCTCGATTTGTGGATGTCGCGTTGTGTTTTGTTGCTCATGAATCAGTGACCTTTGCCATGGTGTCGTATGTTGCAAGCATGGTTCATTCCGCATCATAAAGCCAATGCACCCTGTTTGGCAAATCAAACTTTTGTATTGCAATTCAAACTGAAGGGGCAGGCATCCCTGTCTGTTGATTCATATCAAGATGCAAAAATGGTTCATTCTTGCCGTGATTGTTAACAAGATGCTAATGACTTGCTAAAATTTTATTAAAATTTGTCTTGCGATTGATAATGTGGCGTTTATTTTTATGTTTATATATACACACTTTCATGGTTTATGAAGATTTTTTGGAAAAATTTGTTTGTCAAGAGAATTTTTTTTCAGGCATGGCAAAATTTCCCTTGATTGTCTTCTGAAATCATTTTACCATTTATTTTAATATTTTTGTAACGAAAATTATCGTCAAGGAGAAATGGAATGGTGATTGAATGGAACAATCAAAAAAAGGGTGCTATCAATTTAGAGCAATGGGCGATGGACGTTTCACGTGGCGCATCAAAGCTGCCTTGTCCATTCTCAATATTGAAGAAAAAAGTTAAAGATGATCTGCATGCTCAATTTAAACAAACTATTGCAAAATACTTGAAAAAAATTCTTCTTAAAGAAAATTTATTTAGTGAAAATCAAATAATTCAGATACTTCCTGCTGGATATCATCCTCACCATTCTGTCGAAAATAATTTTCCCATGAATGGACCGATATACAAGATTAATATTCCCTGTGTGGAACTGTCGAATGAAATCACAGAAAAATTGATCCGATTTGGTAATATTCAAACAAAATCCCTTGAAATCATTTTTGAAATTGCCTTTCTGATTGCAAAAAAAGATGAGCATGTAAACCAATTATTATATAATACTCGTATTTCTGTAACAAGAGGCGGCGTAATAGATTCTCAAAAAAATACAGAGTTTGAAGAGATTTATAGTTTTTGTGATGACGAAATTCTATCTGTTTTTAGCATATTTAAAGATTTTCAAATTTCAGTTATGCATGATATTTATAAAGTTATTTTAACAGCTTGGGATGATATTACAGATTGTAAAACCATGGAAAGTAAAGTTGCAAAAAATTGGGTTGGTGGCATTGGCTATTCTGTTGAGGATTCAAATTTATTAAATGACTTGGTGAACAATTATTGGAGTTCAAATACGGATTTTTTCATCATGCTGGAAAAGGCTCAAGAAGAAAAAAATGGTTTAATATTAGAAGCATGTTTGCATGTTCTCTCGGACCTGCTGAAATTAACCATGCAACAACTTGACCCTCTCAAAACGATCAAAACACAACCGATGACTGTGTTGGACTACAAAAACACGTTTCAGTCACTTCTTGGAAAATTTGTTATTGAAAAAGAAAAAGGTATTATAATAGATGGAGAAGATCATTTCGCGATTTGTTTGAAATTTACAAAGAACGCTATAAAAGCAGCTCTGTTTATAACTCAATGCAAACAGGACTTGAAAGATCATCATAGTAATATTCCAGAAGAGAATAAAAAGATTATTGTTAAAAGAATAAAGAGTTTGTCTTGGGAAGAGCAGGCATCTTTATTGCCAAATGGCTGTACTTATGTCGATTTGGATGATCCAACTATACAGGATTACTTTTTATATGATTGGTACATTGCTTGTTTGATCGCGGCTCGCTGGGCCAATTGGAAATTGGATTGATAGCTTCAAGAAAATATGGGTCGCTTCAAGTCAACGTGATGTGTCAACAACAATTTGGCAGGATAATGGGTCAATAAAAATGTCAAATATAGGTGCTATAGTATTTCTGCAACAGACTCAACATTTTGTATTCAAGTGCCATTTTCTATGCCAAAGGAGTTCTGATGGTTGTAATACACAATTTCAATTCGTTGGGATCGTTCAAAATCATGGTGCTGCCCCATTGAATATAGAACCCTTTGGAAAAGCATTCGTGCCAATCCCACAGCAACCACCCAGGCCACACTGTTGCATACCTGAAAACATGCGCAAATTAAATACGATGCGTTATGATATAACAATACTTTTCCAGCATTGCTCTAAAGATATTGCTGGAATGAATTTTACCATGACTGAGATGCCTGGCATGTGCGCATCAAGCTGCATTGGATTCCCAACCCCCAATACCTGCGATCCTGATCAACACTACGAATTTTCAACCATGACGTCCATTTGATTCCAAGTCCATTGAATGACAGCCATCCATACCCGCAAGCATTCACACCTTGATTTTGATTGGAATTTCCAATCAAAATCAAGCATGTCAACAGCATTGTTCCTTCAAAATTGATAAAATCGGCATAGAGTATGCATATGATCTCGCTTGATCCAGAATCAATCGATGGATCGAGGCTCTCGCCCCAAAACCCACCAGAGGCAAAGCCATAAGACCCCAACCCATTTTTGTCCCGGCTTGAGTGGGAGGCCGTTTTACAAATATCGAGGTGAAACCAATGGATAATCAGGCTTCACAGGAACAGCCCAAAAATTTGGAATCCGGCCATTCTGCTGTACATTTTATTAATGCCATGATGTTGACGATCAACCGGAGTCGTTACATCCCGGCGGTCATGGAAAGCTTTAATTTAAAGAAAATCGTATTGCGCAGTTCAGCGGACAAACTGGCTGTATTCATGTCCATGAGCGGAGACAAACAGATCAGGGCTTATGTGGCAACAGAGGCAGGCCATATCCTGATTGTGGAATCGATCAGTGACGCCACCATGACTCAAGGCAAAGGGGCAACATCAGGGGACATTTATTTAAGTTTTAATGTAAGCAAAATAAGGGATACTGATTGTGGCAATGTATATGACAAAAGCCAAACAAACCGAATGCTTGAGCTGTTTAGAAATTATATAGCCTATTTGAAAAAGATAGGAAATTTTTTCCAGATTGAAGCTGTTTTGCCATTTTACGATGTCAGTCTTGGCATCCAGTTCATTTTGGAACACAACAATTCTTTCGAAGAGCTTTTGACGTCTGCTAATGTTTACCAGCCAACCAAGCAGAAATGGGGAGAAGAGAATGCCATTGCAGATGGTGATGAATCTCTTGATGCCGTATGGGTACTGGGTTTGGATCCAACAGGCCAGAATCGGGTTACAGTTCAAGATCCATCAGTCCCAACGGTCAAACGCTCTTTGGCTGATCCAGCGGGTCAACGTTCTCAACCGTCCAAGCCTGCAAGCCTTAACACGCCCACGGCAGATCCATTGGCATTGGAAATTGCAGACACCATCCTCAACCAACCCTCCCATACTCCCGTGCCAAACAAGAGAGCAGAAGAGAGTTTTTTGGCATCAGAAGAAGCTTTACGCAATCACATCCGATTACAAGCCGAGTTCAAAGCCGAAGAGATCAGACACAATGCCTCATCCATGGCCTGGACCGAAAGCAATATTGGAAAAATCATGATTGGTGATGGCAACTTTCCCGCCACCAGGGCAAGCACCAGTTATGCCAAGGCAAATCATAGAAATAATTATCGCGTCTATTTTTATGATTTTCCAGCAATGATCATGAAAGATGGAATCCCAATGTATGCGAGGATCATCAATATTTCATCAACCGGGGCTGGTATCGGTCTTACGCTTGACCCGACCCATCCCATCCCCCCTCTGAACATGGGTGATGAGATTCAATTGATACTTTCCCTGGTCAATATGACCAATCTGGATATCAAAGGGCGCGTCATCAGGCACAGTGTTACAAAAGACAAAGATGAAAAGCCCTATTATTATTATGGTATTCATTTCTACTGGCCCAGGCTTGGGGCACCAGAATCTTTTGTTGATTCGATTCGTAAAACTGAGCTTTTTTTGATGACGCAAAACGCAGATGCTCCCAAACGATCATGAAATTATAAGCATTCATTCGTACACTAAGGTGCTTGGATTCAGAAATAGTGCCGGGATACGATTTTTCTTCCTTAGAGTGATGTCGGAAGAGGTTGCAAATCAGCCTGATGAACTCTTGTTGAGAGATTGAATCAGGCGCATGAGGAGAGCAGTCTGACCAGGCGGGTCTGACGAAGAGAAAACACAAGCCAGTATCAAGTCCAGTACCTGTATTACCATTCACGAGGTACGAACGTATCATCATTGGCCAAACAGACCTGATCACCTGCCTGCACGATCACAAACAATCCGTTTTTGATGGCAAACCGAATCACATTCTCATCAACCACCATCCCGGCAACCGCGCCAAAGACCCGTTTGTCAGCATATTCCGGGAAGAACTCTTTGAATTCTCCCAAATGGGTGATGTGGTCTCGAACGTCCTCAATCGTCAATTTGCTTTTGACTTCCACCAGGGAGGCGGAATCCGTATTGACAACAAACAGGTCGATTTCCATGTGCCGACCCCCTGGCAAATCCGCCTCAACGCGTCGGCTGACCTTGTGAACCGGAATGCCCCTTTGTGCAAAAAGGGTTTTACACGCCGGAGCGACCATGCCCTCCACAAATTCCCCCAAACGTCCTCCAAGCTGACCGATCTTGCGGTCGGTCTCCTTCATTTGGCGGTCGGTATCCTTGATGCGGCGGTCGGTTTCCTGCATGAGGCGGTCGGTTTCCTGCATGCGCCGGTCGGTCTCCTGCATGCGGCGGTCGGTCTCTTCGAATTTACGGTCGAGCCTTTCCCATCGTTCCTTCTCTTCACGCAGCAGAGCTTCTCTGCGTTCCTTCTCTTCACGGAGCAGAGCCTCTCTGCGTTCCATCTCTTCACGAAGCAGTGACTCTCTGCGTTCCCGCTCCTTACGATCCTCGCGAATCATTTCCTGCACCATTTCCTGAAATTTGCGGTCGGACTCTTGGAACATTTTCCACATATCGTCTAACGTCACGGCCTGGGTCATGGCAGGTACTCCTTGTGATGGGTATTCTCAATTTATGGATCTGATGTTTCACCAGATCCATTCAAACAACGCCAATTCCGGCCTGGATCCAATGCGCACCGGAATGATGGACGTGCCGATGCCACGGGAGACATAAAGCGGAATTCCCCTCCTGCGGCACCAGCCAGCAATACAGATGCCCTCTTCCAGACCAGCTGCTTTTATTGTCCAGCCAAACAACCGGATCTGTCCCCCATGGGTGTGACCAGCCAGCATCACACGGTCGCGTCTGTTATGATCAAAATCGGGCGAAAGTTCCACAGCCATTGGATTATGCGCCAAAATCAGGATCGGGCCATTCCACTCCTGGTGTTGGGCCATGGAGCTGCTCCAGTTGGGCGTGCCTCGGAGTTCGTCATCCAAACCGGCCACCAGGAGTTGTTTCCCAGGCTCCTTGCCCACCACGATGGCTTCGTTGACCAACAGGGTGACCTGATGCCTGGCATAAAATTGCTGGATTTCTTTTTTAGGCATACCAGCCCAGTATTCCCAGTTGCCCAGAATCGCAATTTTGTCTGACCGGCTCCCAAGCTGCGTCAGAAACAGATCCAAGGCTTCCAGTTTGTCACGATGGGGTAGTATGTCCCCGGTCAGCAGCACCAGATCAGGATCCTCCTTTTGGATCACGCGCAATACTTTTTTCTCCACTTCAGCATCCCCTACAATATGCAGATCGCTGATCTGGGCCATGCGCAGTCCAGGCCCTTTTCCTTTTTCCTGGCCAATGCGTGATCGTGTCACTTCGAGGTCATGGGCCTCATTGAGATGTGTCAGCAGCAGCACAACCAGCCCTGACAGGATGACGATACTGATGATGATTTTCATTGCAATGCCTGTTTTTTTTTTTTTTTGATCGTTTAACCGGATTGGTGCATGAAATGACCAGGAGTTGGGTAAATCGCTCCCAGAATGGCCGGAATCCTGGCACCTGTGGCAGTGGGCAGGGAGGAGGGCAATCCTTGCAGGGTGCGCACCGCAAACCAGGCAAAGGCTTGGGCCTCCAGAGTGTCGGACTCCACGCCCAGGTCAGAGGCATCCTGCAAACGGGTGCCGGGCAGCCTGCGGGCGAGATGCTCCACCAGGGCGCGATTTCTGGCACCTCCGCCGCACAGGATCAACCGCCGTGGAAAGGGCGGCAGCAAATTGCAACAAGCCGCCGCGACCGCCTCCACCGTAAAATGGGTCAACGTGGCAAAGCCGTCATCTCCCTCCAGATGGGGAAACGCAGCCAGCCAACGGTGCAAAAATTCTTCGCCAAACTCCTCGCGACCCGTGGATTTGGGAAAGGGTCGGCTCAGATAGGAATGGCGCATCAACCAGGCCAATGCCACCGGATCCAGACGACCCCGCAAGGCAGCCTCTCCGTTGGGATCCATGCGGCGTGTCCCATTGGTGATTCTGGTGGCCAGGAGATCCAACAAGGAATTGGCTGGTCCCACATCACCTGCGACCAATGGGGTTTCGTCATTTCCTGACAAGGCCGTGATGTTGGCAACACCTCCCAGGTTCAAGACTGCCGTAGGAACTCCAGGCCTGGCAAAGAGAATCTGATGAAACAGTGGGGTCAATGGGGCACCTTCACCGCCCTGGACCACATCCGCACCGCGAAAATCAGCCACAGTGGTGACGCCGGTTTTGGCGGCAATGGTGAACGGATCTCCAATCTGCAAGGTGAACGTGGGGGGACGATGGCGGACGGTTTGACCATGACTGCCAATCACATGGACCCGGTCCATGGGCAATCCGGCCTTGTGACATACCATCAAGGCGGCATCGGCGAACAACTCCCCCAGTTCCCGATGGAGGTGTCCCATGCGATCCAATTCCCCTTTGCCCGGATGGTAGAGATCCAGAATGCGCCGATGGATGGTGGCGGGATAGGGCACTTCCAGGGCGGCCAGCACACGTGGAGCTGTTTGACCATCTGTCCTGACCAGTACAGCATCGATACCATCGGCGGAAGTTCCAGACATCAAACCCACTGCGATTTTAGGACCATTCATCATGCCATCTCCCGCAAAAATCTGTTATAGTTTTTCCTGGTCAGTCGTTTCAACCCAAAACTCAAAAATGGGACACTGAAGAATGCGCTCAGTCAACGAACAAATGGCACTCATCCGTCGAGGGACCGTTGCCATTATCTCTGAAGAAGCCTTGGAGGAGAAGCTCTCCCGTTCCATTCAGACCGGAGTGCCCTTGAAAATCAAGGCCGGTTTTGATCCCACAGCCCCGGATTTGCATCTGGGCCATACGGTATTGCTGCACAAGATGCGGCAGTTTCAGGAGTTGGGGCATGACGTGATTTTTTTGATCGGGGATTTTACCGGATTGATCGGGGATCCAACTGGCAAGAATGCCACACGCAAACCCCTGACCCCGGAGGTCATTGCGCGCAATGCCGAGACCTACAAGGAGCAGGTTTTTCGGATTCTGGATCCGATCCGAACGCGGGTGGTTTTCAACAGTGCGTGGATGCAGCATGTGACGGCCTCGGAGATGATTCAACTGGCATCCAAGCTCACGGTGGCCCGGATGCTGGAACGGGATGATTTTGCCAAACGGTATCAGGCTGAACGTCCGATTGCCTTGCATGAATTTTTGTATCCATTGGTGCAGGGGTATGATTCGGTGGCTTTGCATGCGGACGTGGAGTTGGGAGGGACAGATCAGACATTTAATCTATTGATGGGCCGGGAACTGCAACGTGATTACGGACAGGAACCCCAATGTGTGGTGACCATGCCGATTCTGGAAGGTTTGGACGGGGTGCAGAAGATGTCCAAGTCATTGAACAATTATATTGCCATTCAGGATCCGCCAGATGAAATGTTTGGCAAGATCCTGTCGATTTCGGATACGTTGATGTGGCGATATTATTTATTGTTGTCGAAACGTTCCATGGAGGAGATTCATCGGTTTGAAAGTGGGGAGGTGCATCCCATGGAGGCCAAGAAGCGTCTGGCTGAGGAGTTGACGGAGCGTTTTCATGGTGAAGGGAGTGGTCATCGGGCACGTTTGCGTTTTGAAGCGCAATTTGGCCAGAAGGAGACGCCAGAGGAGATCCCGGAGATGGTATTCACTGAAACAACCCCGTTGGGTCTGGCAGAGGTGATGCGTCGTGCGGGTTTGGTGGTATCGAATGCCGAGGGGATGCGTTTGATACGTCAACAGGCGGTTTTGGTGGATGGGGTCAAGGTGGAAGATCCCCGGATGGAGTTGCGACCGGAGGGGGAGTATGTATTGAAAGTGGGCAAACGCCGCTATGCGCGGATTGTGTTTACCACCAGATGAGTTTGAGGCCCACGAGAGCGAGGAATACGCCGAAGCCACGTTTCAAACGGACCGGATTCAAGGAGTGAGCCAGACGGACACCGAGGGGCGTGGTGGACAAGGTTCCGGCAATGATGCCCAGGAAAGCGGAAGGCAGCAGGAATCCCAGGGCATTTGTTGGGAGGTCCGGGTGATGCCAACCGGCCTGGACATGGCCCAGGCTGCCAGCCAGAGCCAGTGCCAGGCCGATGGCACTGGCTGAACCAACGGCCTGAGGCATGGGCAGGCCGGTGATGAGGGTCAAGGCAGGGACCGTCAGGGTTCCGCCGCCGATGCCGAACATGCTGCTGATGGTTCCGACGGCCAGAGCGATGAAGGGATTGAGTTTTTCGGAGCAGTTGAGAGGTTGGCTGGTCTGGGCATGGGAGGCATGGATCATTTTCATGCCCACGAGGATTTCGAAACCGCCGAACATCTGGATCAGGATTTTTCCAGAGATGAGGGCGGCCAGTTGAGACCCCAGCCAGGCCCCCAGGAGGATGCCGGGGATATACTGTTGAACGCTTGTCCAATGGACCCCATTGCGCAGGTGATGGTTCCAGGTGGCGGAGATATTGGTGATGACAATGGTGGCCAGGGAGGTTCCCACGGCCAATTGCATGGAGATGGCTGGGTTGATGCCGTCCAGATGGAACAAAAAGAGCAACACCGGGACGATCAGGATGCCTCCACCGACGCCGAAGAGGCCAGCGATGACGCCTGCGAAGAGTCCGCAGGCCAGAGAACCGAGCAAGAGAAACGACATGATGGGTTGTCATCCAGGCAAGAGAGGGGATCCTGTTTTCTTTTGATGAAGTATTGCGAGTTCTTCTTTGCACAAAAATTTCACTTCAATGCCGCACTCCCGCAAGGCAGCACGCCAACCAAGCCATTTGCTGTCGGCAGCCTGATAAATGGGTGCTTTTGGGATATGTGCATTGGCAGCGGCAACCAATTTACGATCTGCACGATCAAAAGATTTCAAGCCGGAATGTTCAGGAAACTCTGCAAATTCGGTGTCATCTTGTGTGTTCAGCCTGGGGGTGATGGTCACATAGGAGATCTTCTTTGGATTGGTCCGATGGGTAAGAACCCATTTCAAGAAATTATTACCCATGCCTGGTTTTGCAGGATATAATTTGTTTTGATATTCTTTGATGATTTTCCATTGTGAATCCAATACCAAAACACCATTGCTCATGATTTCAGCAAGAGTTATAGAACATTCGAGCTGGCAAGAGAGAGATAAATGGTTGTTGCCGTTGGCCGTGAGGGGAACGTTGGTATCGATCAAGCAAGGGGTTTTGTCCATGGAGCGTGTCACCTGGTTTGACGTTGCATGGCGGCCTCGGTCATGGCTATCAGATCTCCGGTTTCATCACCAAAAAAGTTGTCTGGCCAGTTAGATATATTACCATATTCATCAACTTCCAAAGGTGTCAAAGTGGAACTTTGGCCGTTCTGTTCACAAAAATAGATGGCGACTTCTCCAGGGGTGACCTTTTCTTCGGCAATACGGCGTTGCAGACGACGCAAAAAATGTTCCGAATGACTCTCCACGATGAGTTGAATATTGCGCTCCTTGCTATTTTCTTTGGCATGAATCGCTTCAATAAAGAGGTCGGCCAGGGTGGCTTGTACCTGGGGATGAAGATGGATTTCCGGTTGTTCAAGCAGAATGACGGAATGGGCCGGGGCATGGAAACATTGCACAATAACCGGGATCACCTGGGACAAGCCAAACCCGACATCTGTCAAATTCACCTCGATGCCGTCGCGGATGCAAACCTTGACCTCATACTCTTTTCTGTGTTCCGCGATGGGTTTCATGTTGAATGAGGTGATCAACCCCATGTTTTTCAGCCAACGTGCAATGACCTGCATGAAAGGGTGATAGCGTTGGTAGGCACCAGATGATATTGCACGGTGCTGGGAGGCGAGAATGGCTTCCACACTCCGTTCACCGCGCCAACCGACATGCTCTGGTTGTTCTCCTGACCATTTATAGATCCGCTTTGGAGTATCCCTCAATGGACCCAGATAGAAAAGACGTTCAAAAACCCGTTCAAAGGCCAGAGAGAATCTTGAAAGAAATCCTGTATTTTTATAATAGGCCAAAGCTTCATTCGGGAAACCATAACATTTGACCGGGGGTGGCACAGGCCATTTGCGTCCTGGATTCAATTCTGGCATAAAAGTCCTTGATTTAAGTTGATATCCTAGACTTTGTGGATTGCCTGGTTGCATTGCAATATCCAAAATATTTGCACCATCGGCCATCAAGGTGTATTTTAGTTGTTCAGTTTTTAAGGTTCCCTCATTGAAACGAATATCTGCGTGATAGCGCATCCGATTTCCAGTAAACTCTTGTCCTGAAACAACATCTACAATGTATTCTGTTTCTGCAAGTTTCCATTCAACAAAAAAAGTTAATTTTTTGTTGTCGTCATGATTGTTAATAATATCCTGAAAGGATCCCAGATCAATTGCTGTCATGTCGTTACCGAAATGCAACACCCGACTGCGATCTGTTGAGTCCACGGTTTGTTTCAATGCCAAAAAAAAATGGGAAAGGCTGCTTTTCCCGGCACTGTTGGGTCCAAAAAAAACCGTCAATGGGGCCAGAGGCTGCTCTTGTGTATCCTGCCAGGATTTGAAATTGACGAGACGAAATTTTGTAAACATGTTTGCATCCTATAGAATTGACGGTCAATCCATTGTATTTTATTGTATGGAGAAAATCGGATCCATCACAAGACCCTTTTTGGCTTTTACCCTCAATTTTTGCATATCATACATGACCAACCTGCGCCTGTATATTCTGATAGCGGGACTGACCGCCTTGTTTCTGACCCTTGGTTTTTATCTTGGGGGTAAAAATGGTATGCTGTTGGCCTTGATGCTGGCGGCTGGCATGAATTTCTGGGCTTATTGGTTTTCGGATCGGGCGGTTCTGGCCATGCATAATGCCTTTGAAGTGGGACCAGCCCAGGCCCCGGAACTTCATGGGGTTGTTTCTGAACTGGCCAGGCGGGCCAATATGCCCATGCCCAGGGTCTATCTGATGGAGGATCCCTCACCCAATGCATTTGCCACGGGTCGTAATCCACGACATGCGGCTGTGGCAGCCACTACGGGATTGTTGAGCATCCTGACCCGTGAAGAACTGGCAGGAGTCATGGCCCATGAAATGGCTCACGTCAAGAATCACGACATACTGGTCAGTACCATCACGGCGACCTTGGCCGGGGCCATCACAATGATTCTGAATATTGCTGAATGGGGGACATTATTGGGTAATCGATCCGGCCAATCCGACGGGCGCAATGGTTTGGGATCCCTGTTGATGGTTCTGTTGGCTCCATTGGCGGCCATGCTCATTCAAATGGCGGTTTCCCGCACCCGCGAATACGGCGCGGACGAAGGGGGTGCCCAATTGTGTGGCAATCCCTTGTGGCTTGCTTCGGCCTTGGGCAAACTGCATACAGGCAGTCAACGTTTTCCTTTGTTTACGGCCAGGGATCATCCTGCCACGGCACATTTGTTTATCGTCTCGCCACTCACCGGCATGGTGTTGGCAGGACTTTTTTCCACCCATCCTCCGATTGAGGAGCGCGTCGCGCGTTTACATTGGCTGGCCAATCAACAATGATCAAAATTGCTCCTTCCATATTATCTGCTGATTTTTCCCGTTTGGGTGAGGAAGTCCATGCCATAGAACAAGCAGGTGCGGATTACGTGCATGTCGATGTCATGGATGGTCATTTTGTCCCGAATATCACCATTGGTCCACTGGTGGTGCAAGCCATCAGTAAAATCGCGACCAAACCTCTGGATGTCCATCTGATGATTTCCCCGGTCGATGAGTATATCCTGTCATTTGTGAATGCCGGGGCCAGAATCATTACGGTTCACGCCGAAGCGACCCTGCATCTGGATCGCACCTTGAATCACATTCGGGATTTGGGGTGTCAGGTTGGAGTGGCTTTGAATCCGGCCACTCCGGTTTGCAATCTTTCCGCTGTGTTGCATTTGGTGGATTTGGTGGTGGTTATGAGTGTCAATCCTGGATTTGGTGGGCAGTCGTTTATTCCCTATGCCTTGCACAAAATCAAAACCATTCGTCGCATGATTCAGGAACGGGGTTTGAACGTCGATCTGGAAGTGGATGGCGGGATCAAACCTGACAACATTCAGGAAGCAGCCAGAGCCGGGGCCAATGTTTTTGTGGCTGGTTCTGCCGTGTTTTCACAATCCGACTATGGTGCGGTCATTCGGGAATTGCGAGCCAACGCGGCATCGAGTTAAAGACCTTGGGGGAGACCCTCCTTTTGTCCTTTTTTTAAAAAAATCATTAAAAAAAAAGAGGGGGTCTGGGGGATTCATCCCCCAGGGTTTTGCCTTTGACTTTTGCTTGTCGAAGATGATTATCACAAAAATTTTCAACAATACAAACTTTTTACCAGTTCAAGCCGAATTCTGTAATGACTCATAAAACCATTGACACAGTGACATCACCCCGTCGTATTGCCGTGGATGGTGTGGTGCGGGTGACTCGTGACGCCTTGGCCTTGGAATTGAATCCAGGGCATCTCTCAATCATGTCGGTGAGGGATCGCGCTCTGGCCTTTGAAATCGCTACCGGGACCGTTCGCTATTTATCGTTGCTGGATGCGTTGTTGACGCATTGCATGCCGCGACCACCGGCATTGGGGCGTCATTTCCTGTGGGCGGTGATGCGGACGGCCTTGTATCAGGCCCGGTGGATGCGGATTCCTGCCAGGGCAGCGATTCACGAGGCGGTGAATTTGATTAAACACTCGCCGGATCATGCACGGGCGGGATTTGTCAATGCGGTGTTGCGCAACTCTGTCAGTGTGGATCAGGAGAGTGTTCTGGCTGGCATTGCGGATCCTGTTGAGCGTCTGGCGACAGCCAATGCCCATCCTGTATGGCTGGTGCGACGTTGGATCCAACAGGTTGGCCTTGAGCAGACCCAAAAGCGTTTGGCTGCTGGGAACATGCAAGCTCCTTTGGTATTGAGGGTGAATCGATTGGTGACGGATCCCTCCACACTTCTGGCGGCATTGGGTGGAGATGGGGAGTCTTGTTGGCCGGATGGGATCAGGGTATCGCGGCATGGTTCTGTGGAGAGTTTGCCGGGTTATCAGGAGGGATGGTTTGCGGTGCAAGATGCGGCTGCGCAATGGGCCTCCTGTTTTCTGGATCCGCAACCAGGTGAAGATGTTTTGGATGTATGTGCGGCACCGGGTGGCAAAACAGCCCATTTGGCTGCGTTGGCGCAAGGTAGGGCGCGGATTTGTGCGGTGGATCGCAGTGCAGTGCGTTTGCAACGGTTGCATGATACTGTGTCCCGTTTGCAGGTTCCTGGGGTGGAAGTCATTGTGGGAGATGCCACGGATCCTGCTTTGTTGTCTGGACGCATGTTTCATAAGGTGTTGTTGGATGTGCCTTGCAGTGGAACAGGAGTCATTCGGAGGCACCCGGAGATCAAATGGCGACGTCATGCGGATGATCCTTTGGTCATGGCTGCGTTGCAACGACAGATTCTGGCCGCAACTGCGGCACGGGTGTGTCATAATGGAATATTGGTCTATGCTGTTTGTTCCATGGAACCAGAAGAGGGTGAAGAGCAGATTCGTCATTTTTTGGCTGAGCATGGGGATTGGGAACGAGTCAAAATTGTTCATCCTGAGTTGAGGGATGTCATTAATCCAGAAGGGGAATTTCGTTCTGAACCTGGGTGGGGGGGAATGGACGGATTTTTTATCGCACGATTGCGTCGTCGAGGGGGGGTGAATGAATAAAAAAGTCAAAAGCAAAACCCTGGGGGATGAATCCCCCAGACCCCCTCTTTTTTTTTAATAG